>JBDKTH010000055.1:0-12866 GCA_039680305.1 Thermoguttaceae bacterium
GTTCGTTGGTCGAGTAGTCGCCGAGGTCATCGTGATACACGGCACGCTCGTCCTGGAAATCGGCCAGCGGGTCGGGTTGGTGGATCGAGACCCCGCGGAGGTTCTTGAAGATCGACGCGGCGACCGGCCCATCGACCAACGCGCCGCGCACGGATCGTTTGGTGAGCCGGGTGGTCATCAGGTGGACATCGGTCGGGCTGCGCTGGCCGATGCCGGTGAACATCGTGTAGCCCCATGGGTTGCGGCCCAGGAGCCAGTCGCGCTGTTGGGCGGCGAAACGGCCGTATCGGGGATCGCCCGTCATCCGCTCGTAGCAGAGGCACTGCGTGGTCAGGGCGACGACGAGGTTGTTGGAACACCAGATAAAGGGAACGCCGACGTGGTACGGATTTTCTCGTCCCTTGGCGACGCACGCTTCGATCCCTGCGCGATAGTAGCCCGCCAAGATGGCCTTCAGCGGCTGGTCGACCAGATCGTAGAGGCGGAAGTGGCCGAGGTTCATGAAGGGGTAATACTGGTAGTGGCGGATCGCGGTGCGTCCCATCCACGATTCGGTCGCCGCCAGCCGGGCATAGCGGATCGCGTCGTCGAGAAAGCCGCGTTGGCCGGTGGCCCGAAAGAGTTCCGCAGCGCCCCATTCCATGTCGTCGGCCCAGGTGGTCTCTTCGTAGCGGTAAGGGGAAACGCAGGAGTTGCCCTGCTGGACGCCTTCCTTGGCCTGCCCCAGCCGATACACCTCAAGGCCCGCCTGAAGGCACTGCTGGGCCAGCGCCTTCTGCTGCGGATCGTCCTTCCAGGTTTGATAGGCCAACGCCATGGCGGCCGCATAGCGACCGGCCAGGTTGGCCAGCCCGGTCGACTGACTCTTGTAGGCCCGCAGGCCTTGGGGCTGGCCGTCGGCACAGTAGACCACGCGCGGCCCGCCTTTTCCCCAACCGTAGTCGGCCACCTCGTGCTGCGGCAGACGCCAACCGATATGGTCACGGTCGTCGGCCACCTGGTGGTACAGTTGATCGGGCGCCGGGTGCAGTTTGAGCATCCACTCGATCCCCCAGCGGGCTTCGTCGAGCAGGTCGGCCGAGCCGTTGCTCCCCGGTTTCCCCGCGGCATCGACCTGATCTCCAAACGGGCTTGAACTCGTGCCCTGGCTTCCCAGTTGCCAGGCCAGCAGCATCTGCGCGGTAGCGTTGCTCGAGGTGAGCAGATACTTGAGCAAGTCGCCGGCGTCGTGCCAGCCGCCCCGGGCGTCGAGCGGCGTCCCCGCCGGTTTCGGCCCGTATGCGGTCCGGCCGTCCTCCTGGTGACAATGGGCGTCCAGCCAGGGATTGTAGCCGCACCGCTGCTGACGCATGAATTCCAGAAGCGTGTCGGGCAACGGTCGAAATACGTCCGCGCCGATGGCAAACGGGATGGAACGGCACTGGCCGACCGCGAGACAATACCGGCCGGAACGTCGCAACTGCGAGAAGTCCAACGCGACCGATCGCGAGGCCTTTCCCCACCCCGCTTGTGGCAACACCTCGGCCTTTCCCTCCAAGACCGCACGGCCCGAGTCGACCTCGATCACCCGGAACGTATCCTCAAAAGCGTCGCGAGAAACGGCCACGGCCGTCTTGGAATCGTCAGGGCGATAGCCAATCTGGCTGGCCCGGAGAAAGACCTCGCCTGCGATGGCGGGGCTACTGCACAGCATGCCGACAACGGCCACGGCGAGCCACCAGCGGTCCCTAAGGCTCAAGCAGCGTATCGATGCGTACATAGCGGTACCCCTTTTGCCTGCTTTCCACATATCTGGCGTTCATTCTCTTCGAATTTCCTGAGGGCGACAAGTCAACGGCCGTAGTTCTTGGCCGATAGCCCGAATAGCGTCAGGAGCCGACGCTTCCGCGCCGCGCCAGTTCCCAGAAGATACCCGCGCTCGGCCTTCATTCCCCGCCTCCCTCTCGACCCGTCGAGCGAGAATGCCCCGCGATTCCCGGCCGGATGTGCGGAAAGTAGGAGTCACCGATCGGTCCGGCGTCGAATTTCTCGCGAAGCCCCCCGGGATTGGTGGCAAACGTCTCCTGGGCTCTTGCTTGATTCCTTCGTTGTCTGCCAGGGCTGGGACTCCAGCCTCCGAGGCATCAGGCCATCTTGTCCGTGACGTCCCCTCTCCGCTACACTCAGCTAACAAGCTTGCTGGTTCGCAGGCCGTGACTAGGGAGCATACGCAGGATCCCCCATGGGCAAACGCCGCCGACCGAAGAGATCGCATCCCAGTTACCGGCAGCGCATGGCAACAGGCGCAGTCCCCGGACTGCTGGCCATTGCCCCTGACGCGGCACGGCCCGTGGTCCATCTGTTCGCCTACAACGATCGGGAGTTCCTCGAGAAAGAGGTCGAGGATCTGGCCGAACTGGAGGCACTGGTCGAGCGTTGGGCCGTGACGTGGATCAATGTTGACGGCTTGGGCGATGCGGCAGTCCTGACGACGCTCGGTCGGATGTTCAAGCTCCACCCGCTGTCGTTGGCAGACGTCGTCAACACGCTCCAGCGTCCCAAGGTGGACGACTACGACCACCATCTGTTTATCACCGCCCGAATGGTCAGCCTCAAGGAGCGGCTCGACACGGAGCAGTTGAGCATCTTTCTCGGTGGGAAGGTCGTGCTCCCCTTCCAGGACAAGCCGGGCGACTCCCTGGAGCCGGTTCGCGAGCGGATTCGCCAGAACGAGGGGCGAATCCGCTCGGCCGGGGCCGATTACCTGGCCTATTCGCTCCTCGACGCGGTGATCGACGGCTATTTTCCCGTCTTGGACGAATACGCCGAACGGATGGAGACGTTGGACGAGCAGATCGCCGAGCGGGATCTCAACGAAAGTGTCAGCCGGATCCACGACCTGCGCGGCGACCTGCTTGTCTTGCGTCGCGCAATCTGGCCCCACCGTGACGCGATCAACGCCTTGACCCGGGATGTCCATCCGCTGGTGTCGGACGAGACGCGGATCTACCTGCGCGACATCCTCGATCACACCACGGCGATCATCGACTTGACGGAAACCTATCGCGAGATGTGCTCCGACCTGCGCGACTACGCGATGGCCATGGTCAGCAACCGTCTCAACGAGGTGATGAAGGTGCTAACGGTGATCGCCACGCTGTTCATGCCGCTGAGTTTCATCGCCGGGCTTTACGGGATGAACTTCGACACGGCGGCCTCGCCCTGGAACATGCCCGAGCTGCACTGGTTCTGGGGCTATCCGTTCGCCCTGGGGCTGATGGCCGCCGTGGCGGCCGGTCTCCTGCTGGCGTTCTATCGCAAGGGTTGGATCGGACGCTCCGACGCGCCCACGAACGAACGCGGAAGCAGCGATCTCAACGGACGGCCTTGACGGGCCCTTACTCAAGCACGTCACCCCCGCGGGCGATATTCTCGGGCGTGAAGACCCGCGAACCGAGCACGATCTTCTTGGGCACCTGCTGGCCGGCAAGGATCTTCAGCGCCGTATCGATCGCCTCGGCGCCGCCAGTGGGATACTGGAAGGTCACGTTGAGGATCCCTTCGCTGACATACTTCTGGCCTTCCTGGGGCAGGGCGTCGATGCCGACGAAGAGCATCTGTCTCTCCCGGCCGGCGGCCTTGGCGGCCAGGTAGGCCCCATGGGCGCCGGGGTCGTTGTGGGCGAAGACGGCGTCGATCTTCTCGAACTTGGCCAGGGCCGCTTCCATCGCCTTCCGGGCGTCGGGCTCCAGCCACTTCATGTCGATCTCGTAAAGTACGCGGATGTCAGGATGCCTGACCATCACCTCTTCAAAGCCGGCGTGGCGGTCTTGGCTGGGCGTGGAGGTCGCCAGGCCCATCAGCTCCACAAGTCGGCCCTTGCCGTCGAGTCGCTTGGCTAGCCACTTGCCGGCGGCCCGGCCGATCTTCTTGTTATCCGCGCCGATAAAGCAGGTGTACTGGTCGCCGACCAACGCCCGATCGAGCACGATCACGGGAATCCCCGCCTCGTAGGCCTTGGCCACCGGCGAGGTCAGCGGCTGAGCTTCCTTGGGGCTGACGATGAGCAGGTTCACCCCGGCGGCCACGAGCTCCTCGACCTGGGCCTGCTGCTTTTGCGTGTCGTTCTCGGCGTCCTTGAAGACCATCGCCAGATTGGGATGCTTTGCGGCTGCGGCCTTCAGATCGGCGTTCATCTGCACGCGCCACGGCTCGCCCAGGTTGCACTGGCTCACGCCGATCGTGAATCCCTGGCTGGCCGGTTTGTCTGGCGCGGCTTGTTCCGATGGGCCGCATCCGATCGGGAGAGTGACGGCCAGAAAAACCACCAGACGGAGTGCTCGGAACGAGTGTGACATACCAACCTCTTGCGGAACCCGCGGTTCAACCCCGTGGAGCTGCCCCGGAAGACGTAGGACCATTGGGCAAGGCATCCCCAGCGAAAGTCTAGCTTGTCGCTTCGTCGATCGCGCCGCCGCTGCTTACCGCCTCTTTCGTTGCAACCGGTCTATTCAAAGCAACGTATTGAGCAACAAGGAGTTCGAGCGGGACGATTCGCCGTAAATCGGCATGGTTCGTTTCTGGCTGTTTTGGCGTGACAACTGCGGACTCTGAGCGGTACCGGCGGTCGGCGAGGGGAAATGGAAACAATGACAGAAAAGGCAGGCAATATCGAACAGGACCAGGTGAGTCGCAGATTGTGCGACGCTCGCGTGGGGCGTTGCACAATTACCCCATCTACAAGGTGGTAAGGTCGTGAAGCAGGCTCGCTCGTCTGCTCAACGTCAAACCTCGTTCCCCCCGAGCGCCCCCCCGCTGTTTGACCAGGGGGAGTCGCCGAATTCTGGAAGAATCGAGTCTTGTTGACCACACCCTCAGCCCAAGCCAATGCTAGCGACTGTGGACCGGCGAGCCCTCAAGAGACGATTGGGAAAAGGTCTTATTCGGTCAGCATCGTCTACCGCGCCGACCCCCAAAATTCCCGCCCGACTGGAGGATTCGGGCTTGTGTGGGGAGCCGAATTTCGTAAGATGTGACGTTTCCACAGGTTAGCACCGACGGCCGTTTGCGTCGATTCGGCGTTGTGGACCCTAGGCCGGATAACTATACTAGACGGTTTGATTTTCGGCCTCAGGTACAGCTTGCGCAGCCCGAACAGTCTACCAAGCATCCATGCGATTCTCGCTTCTAGATCGGATCGATGAAATCAAACCAGGTGAACGGATCACCGCGGTGAAGACGCTGTCGTTGGCCGAGGAATACCTGGCGGATCACTTCCCCCGATTCCCGGTGATGCCTGGAGTCTTGATGCTGGAAGCCATGACCCAGGCCGGCGCGTGGCTGGTCCGGGCCAGCGAGGACTTCCAGCACAGCATGGTGGTGCTCAAAGAGGCCAAGAACGTCAAGTACGGCCAGTTCGTCGAGCCCGGCCAGACGCTCCAGGTCATGGCCGAGATCATCGGGCAGACGGACGATGAGACGACGCTGAAGGTGCGCGGGACCGTCGGCGACCGGACGACTGTCGGCGGACGCCTGGTGCTGGAGCGATACAACCTGGCCGACCGCGAGCCCTGTCACGCGGCGAGCGATGACATCGTGCGACGGGAGATGCGCGCGTTGTTTGCGTTGCTGTGGCGACCGAACGAGGAAGCCGCCAAACCATCCGAACTGTGAGCCTCGCAAGCAACGTCGTTTGTCACCGCCGAATTACGGCAGAGTTTCCTGGGTGAGACCCTAGTGCAATGCGATTCGAAGGCAAAATAGCGTTAGTGACCGGCGGGAGCCGTGGGATTGGTCGGGCCTGCGTGGTGCAGTTGGCCAGCGAAGGCGCCGAGGTCGTGTTCGTCTACAACAGCCAGCAAGAGGCGGCCGACGCCTTGGTCAAAGAGCTCGAGGCCCAAGGGCATAAGGCCCGCGCCGTCAAAGGCGACGTGCGCGATGCGGCCCGGGCCCAGCAGATCGTCGAGGAGATCGTCGAACAGCGGGAGCGGTTGGACGTCCTGGTCAACTCGGCGGGCATCGTCCGCGACGGGCTCCTGGGCTCGATGACCGCCGACCAGTGGCGCGACGTGCTGGAGACGAACCTCTTCGGCACCTACAACTTCTGCCGCGCCGCCGTCCAGCAACTGATGTATCAGCGGAGCGGAAGCATCGTGAACCTGTCGAGCACGGCGGCCGAATTCGCCTCGCGCGGTCAGGTCAACTACGCCGCCAGCAAAGGTGGCATCGACGGCATGACCCGCGGGATGGCCAAGGAACTGGCGGCCCGCAAAATCCGGGTCAATGCCGTGGCCCCGGGGATGATAGAGACCGATATGAGTAAGGTCGTCCGCGGCCTGGTGGGCGACAAGCTCAAGGAGATCATCCCGCTGAAGCGGATTGGAACACCAGAGGAAATCGCCCGGGTCGTAGCGTTCCTGGCCAGTGATGACGCCAGCTACGTGACTGGGCAGGTGATTCGCGTTGACGGAGGATTGAGTCTGGGCGGCTATTGATTCGCCCGCGGCCAAGCCACGGGACAGCCGCACCGTCGACGCCGGGACTTTGCCATTTGACGTATTTCGGAGGATGAGAGAGATGCCGACAAAGGACGAGATTTTCGAAAAGATCCAGCACGCTCTGGTTGACGCCCTCGGGGTCGACGAAGACGAAGTGACTCCGGAAGCCACCTTGGTGGGCGACCTCGGCGCCGAGTCGATCGATTTCCTCGACATCGTGTTCCGCCTGGAAAAGGCGTTCGACATCAAGATCCCCCGCGGCGAACTGTTCCCCGAGGACGTGCTGACCAATCCGGCCTACGTCCAGGACGGCCGCGTCACCGAGACCGGGCTGGCCGAGTTGCGCAAGCGGATGTCGTTCGCCAACCTCGAGGAGTTCGAGAAGAACCCCGTTGTGCAGGACTTCGGCAACCTGTTGACCGTGGCCGACATGTGCCGGTTCGTGGAGTCCAAGGTTCAAGTCACCGGCTGACGCGCTTCATCGCCAGGCTGAATCCGTCGTACGACGAAGAGCTACACCATGCGATGGTATTGGATTGACCGATTCGTGGAGTTCGAAAGCGGCCGCTCGGCCAAGGCGGTGAAGAACGTCTCCTTGGCCGAAGAGCACGTCCACGACCATTTTCCCGGCTACCCGGTGATGCCTAATTCCCTGATCATTGAGGGATTGGCCCAAACCGGCGGGCTTCTGGTCAGCGAGCACAGCCACTTTCAAGAAAAGGTCGTGTTGGCCAAGATTCCTCGCGTGCAGTTCTTCTGCGAGGCGGTCCCCGGCGACACGCTGACCTACACCACGGTGGTCGAGTACATCCACAAAGACGGGGCCATGGTGACGGCGACCAGTCACAAGGGCGAAAAGCTGCAAGCTCAGGCGGAGATTGTGTTTGCCCATCTGCCCGGCGATCACGCGGCCAAAGCCCTCTTCGAGCCCGAGGCGTACCTGCGGATGATGCGGACGCTCAAGGCCTACGAGGTGGGACGCGCCGCGGATGGCTCGCCCTTGACCGAGCCGCCGGAGCTAGTCCGATTGCTTTCTGGAGGAGTTGAAGCATGAGACGACGCGTTGTGGTCACCGGCATCGGGATGGTGACCCCGATGGGAGCGGACGTGGAGACGGTCTGGCGGCGACTGCTCAACGGCGAGTCGGGGATCGGTTACACGACCCTCTTCGACGCCAGCAATTTCCCCACCAAGATCTCGGCCGAGGTCCGCGATTGGGACGTCAGCGACGTGGGCGAGAATCCGGAGGACTGGAAATACCAGGGCCGGCACACCCTCTTCGCCGTCGGCGCCGCCAAGAAGGCCGTGGCCGACTCGGGCCTCGATCTGGGACGCATCGATCCCACGCGTCTGGGCGTCTATACGGGCAGCGGCGAAGGCCAACAGGACTTCAACCGCTTCACCCAGATGATGGTCGCCGCGCTAACCCCAGACGGACTGGACATCGCCAGGTTCATCAAGTCGGGCCTGGAAATCCTCCATCCGGCCGTCGAACTGGAGCAGGAGCCGAACATGCCGGCCGCCCATCTGGCCAGCCTGTTCAACGCCCAAGGCCCGAACGTGAACTGTCTGACGGCCTGCGCTGCCAGCAGCCAGGCGGTCGGCGAGGCGGTCGAGATCATCCGTCGCGGCGAGGCCGATCTGATGCTCTCCGGCGGCACGCACACGATGATCCATCCCTTCGGCGTGACCGGCTTCAACCTCCTCACCGCCCTGAGCACCTACGACGGTCCGCCGCACAAGTCCTCGCGGCCCTTTGACCGCAACCGCGACGGCTTCGTCTTGGGCGAAGGGGCGGGGATGGTCGTGCTCGAAGAGCTTGAACACGCCAAGGCCCGCGGCGCAAAGATCTACGGCGAGATCTCCGGCTACGGCTCCACGGCCGACGCCTTCCGGATCACCGACACCCATCCCGAAGGCCGCGGCGCGATCAGCTGCATTCGTATGGCGTTGGCCGATGCCGGGCTGAACCTGAACGAGATCCACTACATCAACGCCCACGGCACCAGCACGAGCGTCAACGACAAGGTGGAAACCCTGGCGATCAAGCAAGTCTTCGGCGAGCAAGCGTACAAAACGCCCGTCTCGAGCACGAAGAGCATGATGGGCCACCTGATCGCCGCGGCTGGGGCCACGGAGTTGATCATCTGCCTGTTGGCGATCCGCGACAACGTCTTGCCGCCGACGACCAACTACGAGACGCCCGATCCCGACTGCGACCTGGACTATGTGCCCAACGTCGCCCGTCAGGTTCGCTGCGACGCCGCCCTGAGCAACAGCTTCGGCTTCGGCGGTCAGAACATCACGTTGATCGCCCAACGGTTCAACGGCTGAACGGCTACAGTCCCCTCTCCTTCCGGGAGAGGGCTAGGGTGAGGGGAATCGCCATGGATACGGCCACTGCCGTTCCGCTCACCCCGATCCTCTCCCCGTGGGAGAGAGAGTCTTGAAATGGCCTCTTAGCAGGAACGCCGCAACGCGCTGACGATGTTCACGCGCGCGGCTTGCCAGGCTGGGACGAGGCTCGCCAGAAGGCCCACGACGAATGAAACGGCGGCGCCGGCGACCGCTAGTCGAAGCGACGGCTGGAAGGTGAGTGTCACCGCCTCGGCGGCCATGGCGAGCCCGCTCGACGCTAACACGCCGAGTGCCAGTGCGGTTCCAGTCAGCCCCCCGATGACGCACAGAAGCAGGCTCTCGACGACCACAAGCTGGAAGACCCGTGCGGGCCGGAGTCCCAGCGTCTGAAGCAACGCGTGTTCCCCGACGCGATCCTGGACGGCCATCACCGTGGTCGTCGCCACCAGCGACAGGACCAGGACGACCGAGGCGTAGCCGAGCCATTGTGCCGAATTGATCAGGTCGACCAGATCGCCCAGGGTGCTTGCTTGAAAGGCGCTTTTGCGACGCGTCGCGGTGGCCACGGGGCCTGAATGCAGCTTCTCGTCAATCGCTGCGGCCACTGCCTCCAGGTTGGCCCCATCGGCCAGGTGTGTCTCGAATTGCGTCACCAGACCGACCGCGTTCATGCCGGGCGCACGCTGGAGGAACTCCAGGTGACAGAAGATGAGGTTGTCTTCGGCGGCCACCGCGGAGCGAAAGACGCCGGCCACCTTGACCGTGATTTCCCCCACGCTGAACGGGTCGCCCACCTTGAGACCTCGCCGCTTGGCCACGCTCCAGCCGACCAGGGCCGACGCCTGATTCTCCTGAAAATCAGACCAATCGCCGCTGGCCAGCTCCAGACGCCGGGCGGTCGGCAGTTGTTCGGCGGGCAAGCCGTGAAAGACGATCACGTCCAAGCTCGCCCGGCAATTGTTGGTGAACACCAGGATCGGAAGCACGTCGGCGACACCGGGGACTCCGCTGATCGCCTGCTTGTAATCCTGCGGCAGTCGGCTGGTCGTCGGGCAAAACCGGTTCTCCTGAAACACGAGCAACGTGTGCTCCGCTTCCCGGTCCTGCACCAGGCTATCGAGCCCCTGATGCACGGCACCGACAAAGCAGAACACAAAGAGCCCGACCATCGCACCGCTGATCGTCAGAAGACTCCGCGTGCGGTGACGCCAGAGGCCTTTCAGGATGTAGGGCAAAAATCGAAGCATGATGGGAGAATTGAAAATTGAAGATTGAAAAATGAAAATTGAAAAATGAAAATTGGGGATTGAGGGGCGGCGTCAATTGATGGCTCAAGACGGTCGACAAGGCAAATCGTCAATTTGCATTTTGCATTTCTGAATTTCCAATTTGCAATCCTCCTCTTCCAATTTGCAATCCTCCTCCTCGATCTTGCCGTTTTCCAGTCGCAACTGCCGCGTCGCGATCTGGGCCATCTTGGCATCGTGCGTGACCATCAGAATGGTCATGCCTAGCTCGGCGTTGAGCCGCGTGAGGAGTTCTTGGATCTGCTGGCCGGTGTTGGCGTCGAGGTTTCCGGTGGGCTCGTCGGCAACGACGACCGTGGGATTGGCCACAATTGCCCGGGCGATTCCCACGCGTTGCTCCTGCCCGCCGGAGAGTTGCCGGGGATAGTGGTCCATCCGGTCGAGCAAACCGACGGCCTCCATCGCCAGTTCCACCCGCTTGCGCCGCTCGGCGGACGACATTGGCAAGAGCAAGAGCGGCAGTTCGACGTTCTCGTAGGCCGTCAGCACGGGGATCAGGTTGTGCGTTTGGAAGATGTAGCCCAGGTGGGCGGCGCGCCAGTCGGCCAGTTGCGAGCGAGACAGGCGGGTCACCTCGGTTCCGCCCACGACGATCTGGCCATCGTCGGCCCGATCGATGCCGGCGATCAAGTTCAGGAGAGTGCTCTTGCCCGTGCCGCTGGCTCCCATGAGCGAGAGGAATTCCCCTTGGTCAAAGGCGAGGTCGACCGCGTCCAAGGGCAGGAGGACTTCGTCCCCTTTCCGGTAACGCTTGGTCAACCTGCGGATTTCTACGAGTGCCATACCGTCCCTTTCCTGAAACAGAGCGAAGGCCTGCTCCGCTCAATTCGAGCCTTTCCCTGAGGACGCCCTTATTCCGATACTGCTGTCCTCGCCGACAATCCGGATCCGCTGACCGTCGGTCAGGCCTTCGCGGCCGCCGGCGATGAGCTTGTCGGTGACGTGGAGCCCCTCGACGACTTCGACCAGTTGATCCGTGCCGGCCTTGCCGAGCTGGATCGCCTGTCGCCGGGCCCGGTGGGCCGGATCCGCGACCCAGACCAAGCTGGCCGGCGACGTTCCCTCGACCAACGGTCGCGGAATCAACAGACGTTCTTGCTCCTGCGACTTGGGGGAGGAATCGCCGGGCTTTTCCGTGGCGAGGAACGTCACCTGGACCAGCATCTCCGGCCGGATCGTGACCGGCGGCGAGGTGATCGCCACTTTCACCTCGAGGGTGTTCTTTTGAACGTTTGCCCGCGAGGTGGCCGACAACACTTTCCCCTCGATTGCCTCCGAGGCCAGTGCACTTCTGATTTCTACGCGCTGGCCCGGTTCGACCAAGGGGACGTCTTCCAGCCGGACATCCGCGCGGACCTGAAGCATACGGGGATCGTAGAGGCTCACGACAGTGCTGGTATTGTTCGTGGAACCGGCCCCCATTCCGGCCAAATGCGATCCTGGCTGGGCAAAGACCTCTAGCACGCGGCCTGGGGCCGGTGCTTTGATCACCGTTCGCGCCAGTTGCAGTTCCGCCGCTTGCACGTCCAGCTTGGCCTGTTCAGTGCGTGCCAGCGCCGCTCGGACCTTGGCCTCGCCCGCGGCAACGGCCTGGGTCTCTTCGATCTTCAGCTCCCGTTGCTTGCTCAGGGCATCTCGCTTGCGTCGTTGGGCCGCGATCTCTCGCTCCAAGACCGTTCGGCGCAGGCGAAGCTGGTTGGCCTGGGCAACGGCCGAGTCCATTTCACTCTGGGATTCCTGGACGAGGCGGCCGGCCATGGCCGCGCCGGCCGCCTGCCGGTTCTCCCATCGCTGGCGTGCGAAGCGTTCCCGCGATTCGGCGGCCTGAAGCTCAAAGGGCAGCGAGCCCAACTCCCCCTCGGCCTTGGCCAAGAGCATCTCCGCGTCAGCAACCGCCGTCTCCAGGTGGACGGGCCGGGCGAGCCTTGCGCGGGCAGATTCCAACTCCGCCTGGGCGCTGGCCCACTCGGCCTCGCGAAGTTGGAGGGCCGCCTGGGCCTGCTGCACGGCCAGGCGAACGTCGACGTCGACCAGCCGTGCCACGGGCTGGCCCGCGGTCACTTCGTCGCCTTCCACGACGAGCATCTCCTCGACCACGCCCGAGGCGAACGCGGAGACGAGCGACGGTCTTGGCCGCGGCTCCACCCAGCCGGCCGCCTGAAACAGGGGCGTGCCGGCCTGGTGGACTTCAGCCCGCGCCACGAT
The DNA here is from genome assembly GCA_039680305.1 of Thermoguttaceae bacterium. Lineage (GTDB taxonomy): Bacteria > Planctomycetota > Planctomycetia > Pirellulales > Thermoguttaceae > JBDKTH01. The sequence goes on from JBDKTH010000055.1 coordinate 12,347, forward strand.
CACCGGCACCACGGTCACCGGCCGCGAGGGGAGCAATTGCTCCCACGTGGCCCATCCCAACAGGCCGGCGAAAGCGATCAGCAGGGCCAACGGCAGCAGGTAACGCGTCACCCAACGCCGGCGATGGGCCGGCTTCGAGGGCTGACGCGTGCTGCGGTCGATGGCCAACTGGCTCAGGTCAACGTCGAGTGCCATGGCAACACTCACTCGGTTTGCGATCGATTCGGTTACGGTCCTACGGCTTCACGTACAGGCCGTCGGCCAACACGGTGAGGTTGCCGGCGTCGTCGCGTTTGGCTTTGCCGTGGGCCACGACGACCTTGAGCGGTTTGAGGCCCAGCAGCTTGCGGGCGTCTTCGCCGATCGGCGAGCCTTGCTCGTCGACCACCTTGACCACCACCTTGTTCTGAGGCAGGGAATCCAGGCTGCAGCAGTAGTCCCACGCGGTCGGGCAACCGTCTTCGCAGGGTTTTAGGCTCAGATCGACGATCGTAAAGGCCGCCGTCCCTTCGACGAACGG
>JBDKTH010000756.1:0-9798 GCA_039680305.1 Thermoguttaceae bacterium
CCTTCGCGCAGCCAAACGCCGTGGCCTCAGGCTGCTTGTTTGCGGCAAACGCCGCTACGTCACCGGACGGGAGATTCTCCGGTTCCTCCAGAACCAATAAACAACACTAAATGGATAAACATAGTGATATGTCAGAACCGGATATCAAAGTCACTGTAGTCAAGTACCCGGACCGTAAGTTCCTAATGATGCGCTACACGGACCCGATCACGGGTAAGCAGAAGGCGCGTTCAACGGGCACCACCATCCGCCGTGAGGCAGAACGAATCGCAGCCAAGTGGGAACAACAGCTTCAAGAGGGGCGGTATCAGCCGACACGCAAGATCAGTTGGGCTGACTTCCGTGAACGCTACGAATCCGAGAAACTCTCCAGCCTGGCCGAATCCACCCAAAAAACGGCGGCTACGGCGATGAACCATTTGGAAAGGGTCATCAATCCCCTGAGACTGGCCTCGGTCACCACCGAAACGCTCAGCCTCTTTCAATCGCAGCTTCGCAAGGACGGCATGAAGGAAACCACGATTGGCGTTGTGCTGAGTCATCTTCGGCCAGCTCTGAGTTGGGCTGTGTCGATGGAAATGCTCCCGAAGGTTCCTGACATGCATCGGCCGAAAGGCGCCAAGGGACATAAGCTGATGCGAGGCCGGCCGATCACTGCCGAGGAGTTCGAGCGGATGCTGACGGCCGTCCCCAAGATCCGAAAACGCAATGCATCGCTCTGGAGTCACTACCTGACCGGCCTTTGGCTGTCGGGGCTCCGCCTGGAGGAATCGACGATCTTGTCCTGGGATGATGAGTCGCCAATTTCCGTCGACCTCTCCGGACGGCACCCCCGGTTTCGGATTTACGCGGAAGCGGAAAAAGGGCGGAAAGACCGCCTTCTGCCTATGACGCCGGATTTAGACGAGTTTATTCTCAAAACCCCTAAGAAGGAGCGGCAGGGACCGGTGTTTAAGATTATCGGTTTCTATACCGAGGAGCCCGTCACCCTGAAGCGGATCAGTCGGACCATTTCGGCCATCGGCAAGAAGGCTGGCGTGGTGGTCAACAAGACCGCAGGGAAGTATGCCAGTGCCCATGACTTGCGGCGATCCTTTGGAACCCGTTGGGCTTCGCGGGTGAAGCCGGCCACCTTGCAGTTGCTGATGCGGCACAAGTCGATCGAGACGACGCTGAAGTACTACGTCGACCAGGATGCCGACGATGTGGCCGACGAGTTGTGGAAGGCCCATCGGGCCTTAGGTAACACTTTAGGTAACACCCCCACCCCAGCGACACAAGAAACCGAAAAGGGCTCCGCCGAGGAATCGACGGAACCCTTGTCTGGTCAATGAGTTTCGAGCGGAGGGCACGGGACTCGAACCCGCAACCCTGTTACCAGGGCACCACATTTCCAGTGTGGCCGCTAGCCATTCGCTTACCCTCCGGGGGGTGGGCGTCTGGGGCGAAGCCGTAAGACGAACCGCACCTATGCTTCTATATCGTCGGTTAGAAGCTCGGACTTGTCAATCGTAGATCTGCGCACCGCTGATCAGTTGGATGAACTCCTGGTTCGACTTGAACTTCGTCAGCTTCTGCGTCAGTTGCTCCATGGCCTCCACGGGATGCATCGTGGCGAGCATGCGCCGCAGGGCGGTCACGGCGTTGAGGGTTTCCGGCGAGAGGAGCTTTTCCTCGCGGCGGGTGCCCGACTGGCTGATGTCCATGGCCGGCCAGATCCGACGATCGGAGAGCTTGCGATCGAGCACCAGTTCCATGTTCCCGGTGCCTTTGAATTCCTGGAAAATCAACTCGTCCATCCGGCTGCCGGTATCGACCAGGGCCGTGCCGACGATCGTTAGCGAGCCGCCTTCTTCAAAGAGCCGGGCGGTGGCGAAGAGCTTCTTGGGAATGTCCATCGCCTTGATGTCCACGCCGCCGGACATCGTGCGGCCGGTATTGCCGACCCACTTGTTGAACGCCCGTGCCAGCCGGGTGATCGAGTCCATCAGGAGGAAGACGTCCTTGCCCATCTCGGCCAGGCGGCGACAACGCTCGACGACCAGTTGGGAGAGGCGGACGTGGCTTTCGATGTCGCGATCCAGGCTGCTAGCGACGACCTCGCCATTTTTCACGGCACGGCGGAAGTCAGTGACCTCCTCAGGACGTTCGTCGATCAGGAGGATCACCAACTTGATGTGCGGATAGTTGGTCGAGATGGCCTGGCTGATGTGCTGCAGGAGGAACGTTTTGCCGGTGCGGGGCGGGGCGACGATCAATGCCCGCTGGCCTTTGCCCAAGGGCGTCAGGAGGTCCATGACGCGGGTGGTCAGCGGCTGGGGGCCGGTTTCCAGGCGGAGCCAGCTCTCGGGGTTGATCGGCGTGAGCTGGTCGAAGGTCTTGACGTTCCGATACTCTTCCGGCTTGAGCCCGTCGACGTCGGTGATTTCCTTGAGCCGCGGGCCCTGCTGGCGCCGGCCGGGCTGGACCATGCCTTGCAGGAAGACACCTTCGCGAAGCGCGAACTTCTCGATCATGCTGCCGGGCACGAACGGATCGGTCATCTGGCGGACGTAGTTGGCGTTGGGGTCGCGGAGGAAGCCGTACCCGTTGGGGTGCAGTTCCAGGACGCCTCCGCCGGGCTGCAAGGGGCCGGCCTCGCCATTGTCCGGGACCGGTTCCACCTGGTTGTTGCCGTTGTTGATCGGCTCCAGGGAACTGCGTCGGCCACGCTGATCGTTGGAGTACGCGCCGCCCCGTCCTCGTGCGCGACCCTTCTTCTTCTTTCCCATACTCCTACCCAAAGCGATTTCCTCCGGTAACAAGCGCACCCCGAGCGCGAGGCTCAGGATTGATCCCCACAATTACAGACCGGACGGCCGACCGTGGGCGGACGTCCTTAACAAGAAGTCAATTCCCGTCCAATGACGAAAATCGTTACCGTATCCACAAGGCCGCTCGCAGGCTGTGCGCCAAGAAAACTCTTCACTTGCGACCACTAACAGAGTTCACACGCAATGCTCGGGCGTGGTAACCATTGCTGGTCTACCCGGAATCGTTGGTCGATATTCGACCAACAGCAGGAAACTCAGGTCGAGAAGCTTTCACTGTTTCCGCCGGTCAGCTCCTCTTCGGCGGACGGCCCCGAGATTCCAGATCATGGGCCGATGGCGACTACCTGCTCGACAGAACTCGGACAATCGCCATCTTATCCATGCAACTCACTGTGTCAAGCTTCGAGCCAAGAATTCTTGTCGCACTACCAGTATTCTATGGTCGAGATGGCTCTTTTGGCAACTCGCTTCCCGCGAAAATAGGGTGGCCTTCTGGTGCCCAGGGTAAGCGACCCGGCAGGAATCTCGCAGGAGGGGGACGTCCAGGCCATGTGGGTCTGATTCATCTTCCCCTCTTGATATACACTACCTTCCCCGATTGTGCAAGTCGAAAGGTGGGGGACGGACGTTCGCTAGCAGGAAAAATCGGCAAATCCAGCGCCAGCCGTCAATTTTCCCATGGTTTCGTCCTTGCCTTTCCGATAAGTAGACGACGCAAGGATGCGGAATCATTCTCTTCTCAGCCTGGTTTCCAGGGTACCGACAAAATGTTGAGACACTGGTCGATTGGTGTGGCACTGGCGGTGTGGGGGCTTCTTTCGTCGGCACAGGCCCAGCAGCCCATCCGCTGGCAATGGGATCTGGTAAGCGCCCAACAACTGGCGGGACGGACCAATCGGTTGGTGCTGGTGCACTTCTGGGCCGACTGGTGCGGACCCTGCAAACGGATGGACCAGGATGTGTTCAGCCGCTCGGATGTGGCCGCGGCCCTGGAGGCCGACTATGTGGCGGTGAAGCTGCATAAGGATCATTTCCCGGCGATGGCCCAGAAATTCGGTGTGACCGCGATCCCGGCGGACGTGATTCTGACGCCGCAGGGGCAGGTGCTCGAGAAGTTCCAAGGCTACAGTGAGGCCAGCCAGTATGTTGGCCGAATGAACCGCGTGGCCGCGGTGTACCGGACGCAGAATGGACGCGTATACACCCAGATCGCCGGTCAACCGTCCCAGACGCCCGTCGCCGCGCCAACCGGTGGGCCACAGTATTCAACGCCGGGGTATCCACCGCAGGCCGGTGCGCAGGGGTATCCCGACAATCGGTCTGTCGATCCGTTCAATCGTTCGCCTCAGGCGGCCACTGCTCCTGCCAACCCACCCTATGCGGGTGCTCCATTGCCCGAGCGGAACGGGCCGCGACCCGATGCGGCTGTCGGACCGCAGCTGAATATGAACGCTCCCGGACAACCGTCGATGGTGCAATCTGACCCGATGCGGTCGCCATATCCCCAAAACCCGGCTCCAGTGCTGGATCCGCTGTTGCCGCAGCAGGGGCCCGCGATGTCGCCGATGGCCCCAGCTACACCGCCGTGGGATCAGGCCAATCCTTACCTTGGCGCAGGCATTCAGCCTTCTAGGGGGGCGCCGCAAGGAACGGTAGCGGCTCCGCCGAACCAAGGCGGACAGCCGTGGCAGGCAATGCCGTCGCCTAGTCCTTCGGCCATGGGAGCGCCGGCGGCTGAGGCGATGCCGTCTCGTTCCGTCGAGCTACCGCCGGGAAATCCGCCGCTTGGCTTGGATGGATATTGTCCAGTCCAGCTGAATGAGAAGGAAAGGTGGGTTCGCGGCAACTCAAGGTGGGGGGTGCGGCATGAGGGGCGAACGTATCTGTTCGCCGGGCCGGAAGAACAGAGTCGCTTCTATGCGGATCCAGATCGTTACGCACCCGTGCTGTCAGGCGACGACGTCGTGTTGATGGTGGAACAGGGTCAGCGGGTCGCAGGCCGACGGGAGCATGGCGGGTGGTTCCAGAACCGGATCTACCTGTTCGCCGATGAAGCGACGTTCCAGCGGTTCTTTGCCGATCCCTACCGCTACGCGAATGCCGTGACGCAGATGAAATCGAGCGTCGCAGCCCGACCGGGCAGTGATCAGCCGCCAGCCGGCTCGCGGCCCACGGGACCGGGGTGGGGAACGCCCAATCCGGCAGGGCCTGCTCAGTATCGCTGATGGCGACCGGTCACTTGTCTTCGATCAGCTTGGTCAGCCGGGCGATCTGAGCGCGGATGCCCTCGAGATTAGGGTTTAGACGCAACGCGCGGCGGAATGCCTCGAGGGCGGAAACCGGGTTGTTCAGCCGCAGATAGGCGTGGCCCATGCCTGCGGCGGCGGCGAACTGATAGGGGTTGATCTCGAGGGCCTCGTGGCAGTCGCGAATCGCGTCGCCGTACTGTCCACGGGCAAAGCGGGCGACCGCACGCTGGTTCCAAGCCTCGGCCAGCGCGGGATTCTTTTCGATCAACTGCGTCGCCCGCTCGATCGCTTCCTCATAATGCTGCGCGGCGTTGAGCCGGGTGATAATCGCCAGTTGCTGGCGGTCGCCTTCTCCGGCGGCGCGGGGCCAAAGGTTGCGAATGCCGTTCTCGGCCAGCAAACGCACGGTCCGGTCTTCGTCCAGCAGGGCACGGCCCAAGACCGGGTTGGCCTCATAGTCCCCGAGGAACCCCAGGGCCAAAACGGCGGCCCGGCGCACTTGGGGGGAGGGATTCTCGGTGAGACGCTCCAGGGTTCCTTGCGTATAGGTCTGGGCCACCTTGCTGATGAAGCCGGCCGAGTCCTGATTGTTCAAGTACTGCTCGTAGAGAAGGACCAAGAAGGGAAGGCGAGGGGAAGGGCTGCTCACAGCGGGCACTCCTCGAAGAAGCAAAGCCTCGGCCCCCGGGCGATATCCGCATCGCCTCAGGGTGGCCGGTTAATTTCGATTCTAATCAGGGCGAGGGAAAAACCCAAGGAAAAAGACGCCCCTCTTATGGCCTTTGCCCCTTTCACCCTGCGGATTTCGAGGGAGAATAGAGATTAGGGGAGGAGGGACGGCTCTTCCCCGCGAACCCTCGCGGCTTCCGCGTCCTTCACGCTCTTCATGTCCTTGCAGTTTGGCCTTCTCTGAGGAGCACTCGATGGTGCGTCAACACCGTTTGCTCGCCGTTTCCCCGGTGGCCTGGGCTTGTGCGGTCGCGCTGACGTGGACCGGGGACGCGGTCCGTGTGCAGGCTGCCGAAACGTCGATCGCCTGGGTCACGGGCAGCGCTTTGGAAGCCCGGCTGGCCGAACCGGTCGGCGCGGATTGGTCGGGGTGGACGCTTCGTGACGCTTTGACCGGGTTGGCGAGGGCTAAGCACGTGGCGGTCTATCTGGACCGTCGCGTCGATCCCGATCAGAAACTCCAGATGAGCCTGAAGGACGTGCCGCTGGAGGACGTGTTTCGGCAAGTGGCCGAGAGTCGCCAACTGGGATTCTCCCGCTTCGGCCCGGTAATCTATCTCGGCCCACCGCGGTTCACCGATCGGCTGCGCACCTTGGCCGCGCTGCGATTGGAAGACGTACGCAAGCTACCGGCGGACGTCGGCCAGAAGTTTGTCCGGGCGCAGCGGCTCGGCTGGAACGCCTTGGCCGAGCCGCGTGGGCTGCTCGTGAACCTGGCCAAGGAGAATGGGGTGGAGATCGCCGGGCTCGAACAAGTGCCGCACGATTTGTGGGCCGCCGCCGATTTGCCGCCGCTGTCGCTGGTCGATCGGCTGACGCTGCTGGCCGGTCAATTCGATCTCACCTTTCAGATTGATCCTGAGGGCAAGCTGGTGACGCTCAAACCGATGCCCGAGAAGGTGAGCATTGTGCGGAGCTATCCTGGGGGACGTCAGGCGGAGCAATTGGCCGAGAGATGGGCAACGCTTGCGCCCGAAGCCCGGATCGAGCGCTCGGGCAACCGGATCGTTGTGGAGGGCCTAGTCGAAGACCACGAGCGGATCGCTGGAGCCGGCCGGCCGGTAACTCGGCCGACAGGTCGGCTCTCGACCAAGCCTGCGGTCAGTGACGGCCTGGACACGAAGCGGTTTACGGTGCGAGAAGCGAGCGGCCCGCTCAACGGCGTGCTCGACGAACTGGCCCGCAGGCTGAACCTCGACCTGAAGATCGACCGGCAGGCGTTGGACGAGGCGGGGATCTCACTGCAGCAGAATGTGACGTTCAGCGCCGAGGACGCCACGTTGGATCAACTGCTCGACAAGGTGCTCAAGCCGGTGCGATGCACGTTCCGGCGTGAGGGGACCGTGGTTGAGATCGGGCCGGCGAAATAGGGCGAGGGGGGGCAGCCGTCGCCACCTCCCCTCACCCGGATGTCCTCTCGCCTTCCGCCTTCGCTTAGCAGCCGTGCTTCTCGAGTTTCTCGCGAAGTGTGTCGGCGGTAAACGGCTTGATCAGGTAGTCGGAGACGCCGGCTTCGATCGCCTGCATGACGCGTGATTTCTCCGCCTCGGTGGTGACCATGATGATCGTCACCTTGGGGTCTTTGGCGCGGATTTCTTGAACGACTTCCAGGCCGGTCTTGCCCGGCATGTTCCAGTCGGTAAGCACCAGATCGAATTCGCCCGGTTTGAAGAGGTTGACGGCTTCACTGCCATCCGCCGCTTCCACGGCTTCGGGAATGCCCACGGCCTGGAGCGAACGAAGGATGATCTTCCGCATGGTGCTGGAATCGTCAGCGACGAGAGCTCGGGTAGTCATTGTGTTGTCCTCTATTCAAGACAAGACCGGCCAGACGAGAGACGACCCGAGGGGAGCCTGCCGGGCGGGTTCCACCTGGGGATTCAACCAAGAGTAGGTCATGATTGGCGTGCGTCAAATGGCGGCGTACCAAGCCACGGAACGCTTGCATAAATCGTTGTCGCGAAACGACATCTGGGAGCTATCCCTTCACGAAAAACGGCGGGAAAAAGCCCCCTTTTTCCCCTCAGGCGGGCTGGCCGCGTGGGGCTAACCGGTACATTCGCCCAGCCGTTTGTCAATCATTTGTACGCAGAAGAAGATGCGACTTGCACCGCGCAACTGTGACCTATAGTTGGCTTGTAAACGGACGCTGTTGCGAAAAATGCACGGCGATCGCGGGATCGCAGCTTCTGATCGACGCGAATCGGATTCACTAAAAAGAGGAAGGGCGGTGTCCACCATGAGCCAAGACGTTTCGACCCAGGAAACTCACCACAAGGAAGGTACGGGCACGATGCAGCTGGTCAGCTTCCGACTGGCTCAGGAAGAATACGGAATTGAGATCACCAAAGTCCAAGAGATCATTCTCATGGGCGAGATCACGCGGGTGCCGCAGACCCCCGACTACATCAAGGGGCTGATCAATCTCCGCAGCACGGTGATCCCGATCGTCGACTTGCGGCTGCGGTTCGGTTTGTCGCAGGAAGAGCTCACCGATGAAACGCGGATCATGGTCGTCAACGTGGCCGGCAAGACGATCGGAATTATCGTCGACGCGGTCAGCGAAGTCCTGCGGATTGCCCACGAGCAGATCGCTCCGCCGCCGCCGACCGTCGCCGGGTTGGGCCGCGAGTATCTCACCGGGCTGGTCAAGCTGGAAAGCCGCCTGCTGATCTTGTTGGACATCGACAAGATCCTCGGGCACGACGAGGCGGTCGCGGTGGAAGCGTTGACGGTCTAGGAACGGAAGACGGGTTAGGAAGGGAAGACGGTCTGATGGAGAAGAAAGCCGAGGCCTCCATGTCGGTGTTCGAACTGGTCAAACCGATACTGCCCACGTCGCCGCTCGATCAGGTGAGCGACGCCACGCTGGCACGCTATTCCGAACTGATTTACCAGAAGACGGGAATTCGCGTCTCGCCGCAGAAGAAGACGCTCCTGTCGAACCGACTCCGACGCCGCTTGCGGCAAACCGGGATCAAGGATTTCGACGAGTACTACACCCACCTCAAACAACTGCGGGCCAACGACCCCGAATGGGACGCCTTCCTGCAGGAGGTCACCACGCACGAGACGTACCTGTTTCGCGACGAGGTGCAGTGGCGGTGGTTCCAGGAATTCCTGCGCGAACGCGAGGCCGGAGCAGAGAAGTCGCTGCGGGTCTGGTCGGCGGCGTGCAGCACGGGCGACGAACCTGTGACGATCGCCTGTTGCATCGCCGCCTGCCTGCCGCAGTTCCAGCAGAAGAAGATCCAGATCCTGGGGACGGACATCGGCACCGGCGCCCTCGAACAGGCCAAGAGCGGCGTGTTCGGCGACCGGTCGATGCGGCTCGTGCCCGAGGACTACCGCCGGCGGTTCTTCACCAAGGCCAAGGACGCCCAGATCTGGCAGGCCAAGCCGATGCTGACGTCGATGCTCGCCTATCGACAGCACAATCTGATGGAGCCGTTGCGCGACTCGCTGTTCGACCTGGTGTTTCTCAAGAATGTGATGATCTACTTTGATAACGCATCCAAGAAGCAAGTGGTCACGAATGTTCGATCGATGATCCGTCCGGGCGGACTGCTCGTGGCCGGGGCTGCCGAAGGAGTGGCCGACCTCGTTAAGGATTACATTCGACTGCAACCCTGGCTGTATCGCCGACCGGTGCAAGAAGGGAATGGACGATGAGCGACTCGGATGCTGCCACACGGGACGAATTCTTCGACAGCCTTTTGGGCGACTTCCTGGACGAGTCGGGGCAGTTGCTCGACCGGCTCAACGAAAACCTCCTCCAGTTGGACGAGTGGGTTCGCTCGCTCGACGACAACCATCATGAGCGGTGCGACGACACCCTGATGAACGAGATGTTCCGCTCCGCCCACAGCCTCAAAGGGCTGTCGGCGATGCTGGGACTGGGCGAGATCAACGGCCTGACCCATAAAGTCGAGAACGTCTTCGACGCCGCACGCAAGGACCAACTGATCGTCACCGGCGAGGTGGTGGAGTTGATGTTCCAGGCGATC
>JBDKTH010000486.1:0-5639 GCA_039680305.1 Thermoguttaceae bacterium
GAGTCGATGAAATGCGGAATGGCTGACGGCAAAGTCTACGATGCGGTGATCGTCGGCCTCGACCCGACCGGCGACGTCGCCCTGATCAAGCTCTTCGGGCGCGACGACTTCCCCCATGCCACGTTGGCCGACAGCGACCAGGTCCGCATGGGCGACTGGGTGTTCGCCATGGGCAACCCCTTCCTCCTGGCCACCGACTTCCAGCCCACCGTCACCTACGGGATCGTCTCCGGCGTCCACCGCTACCAGTATCCGTCCGGCACCCTGCTGGAGTATGCCGACTGCATCCAGACCGACGCCTCGATCAATCCGGGCAACTCCGGCGGTCCGCTGTTCGACGATCAGGGCCGGTTGATCGGCATCAATGGCCGCGGCTCGTTCGAGAAGCGAGGACGCGTCAACGTCGGGGCTGGCTACGCCATCTCGATCAACCAGATCAAAAACTTCCTCGGCTGCCTGCGCAGCGGCCGGATCGTCGACCACGCGACCCTCGGAGCCACCGTCGGCTTTGACCAGGACGGACGCGTCGTGGTCACCGACATCCTTCAGGACAGCGACGCCTATCGCCGCGGCCTGCGCTACGACGATGAAATCGTCAGCCTTGGCGGCCGGCCGATCACCACCCCGAACGGCTTCAAGAACGTGCTGGGGATCTATCCGAAGGGCTGGCGAGTGCCCCTGAGCTACCGCCGCGAAGGCCAGCGACACGATATCCTGGTCCGCTTGACCGGCGTCCACGCCGAAGGCGAACTGGCCAGCGCGTTGCAGAGCCCGCCCAAGGCGCCCATGCCGATTCCCAAGCCGGACGACAAGCCTCAAGGAGATCGCAAGCCGGGCGAGTCGCCTAAGAAGGACAAGAAGTCCAGCGACGACGTGCCGCCCATTCCACTGCCGATGCCGCACCCCAAGGACCAACCGCGCGGTCACGCCCGGCAGGCAAAGCCGCCTCTTGCCGAGGTGGTCAAGAAGCACTTCGAAGAGAAAGTGGGTTACGCGAATTACTTCTTCAACCAGCAGAACCAGAAGCGAGTCTGGGACGCCTGGACCACTCCGGGGAAGTTTGCCACCATGGCCGGCGCCTGGACGCTCACCGGCGAGCGTCAGGGCGGCGGCGACTTCCGGCTGACGATCCGCGATGCGGACCTCACGCTCCAGCTTCCCAACGACACGCTCCAATGGACGGCCACCGACGAACTGGCCTCCTCGCTCCAGCCCTCGGGCAGCGGCGGGCTTTTCCCGGCACTCCACCTCTGGCGCCGGCTGGCGGTCGAGGGGCTCGGCCGATTTGGCCAGGTTTACTATCTGGGGACCTTGCCCCTTGTCGGGCATCAAGGGCTCGTCGACGTGGTCGTCGGGCTGCACGCAGGCGCTGAGTGCCGGTTCTACTTCGAGCCGGCCACGGGACGCCTGCTGGCCATGGAGATGTATTCCGACAATAGTGTCGATCCGTGTGAGCTCCTTTTCTCCGAGTACCGGGACATCGAAGGTCGATCGCTCCCGACCCGCATCGAAGCCCGGTTCGGAGACGAAGTCTTTACCGTCTTCACGGTTCGCCAGTTCAAGATAACCAATTGAGAGCCATCCGAGGGAGTCATCTGCACATGTGGAAATACGGCCTCCCCGCGGTCTGCGGGCTTCTCCTCGGAATTCAACTGTCGGCCGCCGCCAGCGATAGCCGAGCGGTCGGCTCGTTGGCCGACACGATTGCCCAGGTTCAGCCCAAGGTGGTGAAGATCTACGGCGCCGGCGGGGTCCGCGGAATGGAAGCCTATCAAACCGGATTCCTTGTCTCGCCCGAGGGACACGTCCTCACCGCCTGGAGCTACGTGCTCGACACCGAATCGGTCACCGTCATCCTCAACGACGGCCGGAAGTTCCAGGCCAAACTCCTCGGAGCCGATCCGCGGCTGGAGGTGGCCGTGCTCAAACTCGAAGCGGTCGATCTTCCCTGCTTTGACCTGGCCGAGGCCGTCGCCGCCGAGAGCGGCACCCCGGTGCTGGCCTTCAGCAATATGTTCGGCGTGGCCACGGGCAATGAGCCGGCGAGCGTGCAGCGGGGCGTGGTGGCGATCAAGACGAACCTGGAAGCCCGCCGCGGCGTGTTCGAGACACCTTACAAGGGCCCGGTCTACATCACGGACGTCGTGACCAACAATCCGGGCGCCGCCGGCGGAATCCTGGTGACCCGGCACGGCCAACTCGTCGCCATGCTCGGCAAGGAACTCCGCAACGCACGGAACAACACTTGGCTCAACTACGCGATCCCCATCGACGCACTGCGGGAGTCGGTCCAACAGATCCGCGCAGGGAAGTTCGTTGCCAAGGACGATGCGACGAAGAAGCCCGCACGTCCGCTGACCCTGGCCGCCCTGGGGCTGGTGCTCGTGCCCGACGTCGTCGAGCGCACGCCGCCGTACGTTGATCGCGTGCAGGCTCCGTCGCCAGCCTCGTCCGCCGGCCTCCATCCCGATGACCTGGTCGTGCTGGTCAACGATCGGCTGGTCCCCTCGTGTAAATCGCTCCGCGACGAACTGGCGCGACTCGAATACGAAGACTCGGTCAAGCTCACCGTCCTCCGCCCCGAGGGCTTGCAGGAGTTCGTCCTCCGAACGACGGTGGAAGAGAAGGAGTAGCTTGCCGCCCATGGTGTACCACACGATTACCACGCCGCCGTCCACGTATCCCGCCGAGCCGGGCCATGTCGGCCCACGTCCAGCGCGGGACGCTCCGTCTCGGACTGCAGCGACGGCCCTGCTCGCCGTGTTCCTGCTCACAGGCGTCGCCCGGGCGGCCGAGGACATTATCCAACTCGAACAGCAGACCTACCAGGCCGCCGTCGATCGCGTGGCCCCGGCCGTGGTTCGCATCGAGACCGTCGGCGGCTTGGAACAGGTGGGAAAGGTGCAATTCGGCACGGGCCCGACAACGGGGTTGGTCGTCGGCGCCGACGGCCACATCATCTCCAGTGCCTTCAACTTCATCAACCAGCCCAGTTCGATCCTCGTGCAATTGGCCGACGGCAAGCGCAAACCGGCCAGGCTCGTGGCGACCGACCATAACCGGATGCTGGTCCTCATGAAAATCGACGCCGACAAGCCGCTCCCCGTTCCACGGTTCGCCACGGACAAGCCGCGGGTCGGCCAATGGACGATCGGCGTCGGCCGGGCTTTTGACGGCGACCGGCCCAACGTGGCCGTCGGCATCCTCAGCGCGGTCAACCGGATCTGGGGCAAGGCGATCCAGACCGATGCGGCCATCTCGCCGAACAACTACGGCGGCCCCCTGGTCAACCTTCGCGGCGAGGTGCTCGGCCTGCTTGTGCCCTTGTCGCCCGAGGCCAACGACGAGGTGGCCGGCGTCGAGTGGTACGACTCAGGGATCGGCTTTGCCATCCCCGGCGACGACGTCAAGCAAGTCTTCCATCGCCTCAAGGCGGGCAACGACCTCCGCCCCGGCCTGGCGGGCCTTCGCTTCACCAGCAACAACCTCCCCCTCGCCGAACCCGTGATCAGCGGCGTGCCGGCCAACTCACCAGCCTACAAGGCCGGGCTCCGCCAAGGGGATAAGCTCGTCGAGGTCGCCGGGCGCAAGATCGACCGCGCCGCCCAGGTTAAGGAGGAGATCAGCCGTCGCTATGCGGGCGACACGGTCAGTCTTGTCGTGCTCCGCGGCAACGACCGGATTGAGGCACAACTCCAACTGCTCGAAAAGCTCCAAGCCTATGAAACCCCGTTCCTGGGCATCCTCCCGATGCGGCCGGCCAAAGTCGCCGGACAAGACAAGCCCCAGGGCGTGACCGTGCGTTACGTCTACAAGGAGAGTCCCGCCGCCAAGGCCGGACTCGTCCCGGGCGACGTGGTCATCGCGCTGGCCGGAACCGCTCTCCACGATGCGGGGCAGCTGCGCCGCCAACTTGGCGAGTATCAGCCACAACACAAAGCGGACCTGGAAATCCTTCGCGGCAAAGAAACGCTCAAGAGGACGGTCACCCTCGACCGCCTGCCCGAGCAGGTGCCCGCCGAACCGCTGCCCGGTGCCGGCCAACCCACCAAACCGGCCAGCAACCAGCGGCCGCAAGTCGGCAAGGTCCGTTTCCAGGTCGGCGATTTCGCCAACGAGGTCTGGGCCTATGTCCCCGAAGACTACGATCCAGCCGTGTCACACGGACTGGTGATCTGGCTGCACGGGCCTGGCGGGTTCGAAGTCAAGGATCTCGTTGCCCAGTGGAAGCCGCTCTGCGACCGGGACCGCCTCATCCTCGTAGCCCCAAAGGCCGCCACCCCCGACAAGTGGCAAGCCAAGGAACTGGCCCTCGTGCGCGGTCTTCTGAATCAGATCCAGTCGCGGTATACTGTAGACCCCGCGAGGAGCGTTGCGTTCGGGTACAAGGAGGGCGGGAGACTGGCCTGTTTGGTGACGTTTTCCGAGCGGGATTCGATCCATGCATTGGCGATCGTCGAGTCGCCCTTGCTTGGCCTTCCGTCGGAAAACACTCCCGACCACCGCCTGGCGTTTTACATTGCCCGGGCAGCCAAGGGGGAAGCGGCCCGCGAGATCGACGCGTCGATCGGCACGTTGCGTGAGATGAAGTACCCCGTGACGGTCAAAGACCTTGGTGAAAAACCACGTTTCCTCAACGGCGAGGAACTATCCGAATTTGCCCGCTGGATGGACACGCTCGATCGCCTCTGAGCTGCCTCCGGCATCCTTCACTCCCAAAGAGTCCGCATGCGTCGTCACGCCGTCGGCCTGATCGCCCTGGTTCTTCTGCTCCTCGGTTCCGGCCTGTGGCTGTGGTCGCCCGATAGCGAGGGCGCTTATCAGATGGCCTTCTTGGCCTGCCTGAAGATGGGCGGCCTGATGCTCATCCTGTGGATCGCCTACCGCGACGTCGAGCGTCTGCCAGCCTGGCTCTTGGCTACCTTCCCGCTCCTGCTGGGCATCCTGGCCATCCGCCCCCGCTGGTTCCTGTTCTTCCTTCCCTTGGTAATCGCCCTGGCGATCCTGCGGCCCCGGATCGGGACGCGACGGGAGAAGAGGGAAGGGGGAAGGGGGAAGGGCTAAGGACGAAGGGCTAAGGACGAAGGACGAAGGACGAAGGACGAAGGACGAAGAAGCTATCTCGAAATGTTAGGACAGCAACCCCCTCCGGGAGAGTTTTGGGGTGAGGGGAATTGCCATGGATTCGGCTGTCGAAAGTCTCCCTCACCCTGACAGTCTCCCGCCGGGAGAAGAAGGTTCTGAGATCGTCGCTTCGTCCCCCCTCATGCGGCCGCGCGAAATCGTGTTGAAAGTGGGCCAGCGGTTGTGCTAGGCTGATCCCTGGTTGCCCAGAAGGCAAACCGCTTGATCTTTGACAACTCACACTCTCGGTAGATTGCCCTCGCGCTCGGCGTATGTGGCCGTCATGCCCGACCCAAGCGCTGAGGGCGGCCGCGCGCCTGGCTCGTGCTCTTCGCAAAGCACGGGCCTGGGACTCTTCGATCGCGAAAACCAAGCGAGGGGAGGTAAGCATGGGTGGAATATACCTAGCCAAAGTACGTGGAGACCCTTGAATTATGCAACACACCCCCACTTTCAGGTTAGTTCACTTACGTCTTTTCGCATAGATGTAACTATCATAGTAATTGTCACTTACG
>JBDKTH010000527.1:0-6441 GCA_039680305.1 Thermoguttaceae bacterium
ATCACCGAAACCATGCGAGGGGACGTAAGCATGGGTGGAACATACCAGGCCGACATACGTAACACCCCATGAATTATGCAACACATCCCCACTTTCGGGTTATTTCACTTACGTCTTTTCACCTAAATGCAACGCTTGGAATAACAGTCACTTACGAATGTGCGCCGCGTCGCAAAATTTGCATCACAACACGTGAGGCTTTCCACAATTCTCTCGCTAAACCTGGGGGCAATCCGCGGAGTGCCGGCCGGCTGCGGAGGCGGCTTGCAGGATCATACCCCCAACCCGAGGAGCATTGCTCACGCGATCGCCCGTGCCCCCAATAGAAAGAGAGAAGCCGCCGTTGGGCATGGATTGCCAAACGCCAAAGGCTCGGCGGATCCGCTCGTTCGAGTAGCTCAATTCGCCAAGGTATTTCTGGACAGGTCCTTACCGCGGGCGGACCGGCCGGCGCAGGCGATTCATGAGTTCGACCACGGCGTCTTCGAGTCGGGTGAGGGCCTCTTCCGGGCTGGCACAATCCAGGTCGTCGATGTGCCAGTATTCGACGCCCTCGGCCCAAACGGGGAAGTGGGCTTCCAACATTGGGCGATGCTCGGATTCTTTGAGGGCCACGATCAGGTCGGCATCGGCCAGATCGGCCTCAGTGACGGGGAGCGGATAACGGATCTTGCTGCCCAACGCAATGCCGCGGGCCTTGAGTCCGTGGAGGGCGTACATCGAGATCGGCCCGACGTTGATCCCTTTGTCCGGGGCCAAGCCGCGCGACGCCGCCCGCCAGTCCAGGTCGTTGCCTGCTAGCAAATGGTTGAAGAGGATCTCGGCGAACCGGCTGCGGTAGTAGTTGCCGGTGCAGAGAAAGAGGACCGTTTTGACCGCCAGCGTCTGCCCCGCCGCATTGCATGCATCGCAATCCACTACTCGATGACCTCCGTTTCCAGTTCTCGGGCCAAAGCGTACTGTTTAAGCAGTTCGCCAGCCCGGGGCAAGACCGTTTCCCGCCCGGGGATCCCTCCAAAGGAAATCACCGCCATCATCAACCTGGTGGTTTCCAGGCGGATCATCGTGCGTGGGGAATCGCTGGTCGGGCTGCCACAAGGACCAAGCTGGTCGGCAAACACGGGCAGCCCGGCGATGTTCAGCGGGCCGCGTCCAATTCCCTCGTAGGCCTCCCCTTCCCGACCGATCCGGAACGTGACCGGCGGGCTGACATGCCCGAGATCGTACGATCCCACGGAACAGAGCGTTTCCAGGGAAACCAGGTTGTTGATGTCGACAACCGTGTTGACCTGATAGAGTCCCTTTCCTTGAACAATCCGCCGGACCAACGCCTCGGCCGAACTGCGATACCGGGTCGGATCCTTGCCCAACGCCTTGTAGGCCTGCCAGAGGGCCTGGATCTCCGGCTGCTTGCGCACCGATTCCGTGGTCTGCGTCTGGGCCACGCGGGCCGCCTGGGATTCCAGTTCAGCCCAGAGCCCCGGATCATGCTGGCGAACCTGAACGACCGCACGCACCACCCCCACTCGAAGACTGGGAGCAACCGTTTTCAACGCAGGATCGATTGAGAGCATGCTCATGGCCTCAAATCTCAGCGGCGTGAGGGAGGATGGTTTTCCGACAAGAATACCCTTCGTCGTTTCCGTTTGACACCCTCCAGTCATCGGGCATAATTGCTAAACGCGCGTACACTATCCCTGAGGGCGGAGGTGCAGATCCGTGTCGGCGGGTGAACTTCTACCGTTTGCAGCGGGTTTAACGGCCGGTTTTCTGTTCGCCTGGCTGCTGGCACGGGCCAAGCAGGCAGCCCTCTTGGCCACGCTCCAGCTTGAACGTCGGCAGGCGGAGGAAAAACTGGCGGTGGTCAACGGAGCCCAGCAACAACTCTCCGACGCCTTCAAGGCCCTGGCCTCCGACGCTCTCCGAAGCAATAACCAGTCGTTCCTAGAACTGGCCAATTCGACCCTGGAACGCTTTCAGGAAGCCGCCAAAGGCGACCTGGAAAAGCGGCAGCAGGCGATTCGGGAACTGGTTGCTCCGGTCCGCGAATCGCTCGCCAAAGTCGACTCGCAGATCCACGATCTCGAAAAGGCCCGGGCCGGGGCCTACCAAGGACTCTCCGAGCAGGTCCGGTCGCTCCTGGAAACCCAGCGGCAACTGCAGACCGAGACCTCGAACCTGGGAAAGGCCTTGCGGGCACCGCAGGTCCGCGGGCGCTGGGGCGAGATCCAGTTGAAGCGGGTCGTCGAGATGGCCGGCATGCTCGACCACTGCGATTTCTACCAACAGCAAAGCACCGACACCGAGGACGGCCGCCTCCGGCCCGACCTCGTCGTCCGGCTGCCGGGCAACAAACAGATCGTCGTCGACTCCAAAGCCCCGTTGGCCGCCTACCTGGAAGCGGTGGAAGCCACGGACGAGGAAAGCCGGCGGGCAAAGTTCAAAGCCCATGCCCGACAGGTGCGTCATCACGTCGGGGCCTTGGGTCGGAAATCGTACTTCGAGCAGTTCGACCCGGCCCCGGAATTCGTCGTCCTCTTCTTGCCCGGCGAGGTGTTCTTTAGCGCCGCGTTGGAACACGACCCGAGCCTGATCGAGCTGGGAGTGGAGCGGAACGTGATCCTGGCCACGCCCACGACGTTGATCGCCCTGTTGCGAGCCGTGGCCTACGGCTGGCGGCAGGAGCGGTTGGCCGAGAATGCCAAGGAGATCAGCGACCTGGGCAAAGAACTCTACAAACGGCTGAGCACCGTGGCCAGCCACGTGGCCAGCGTGGGCAAATGCCTCGATCGGGCCACCGACGCTTACAACAAGGCCGTCGTCTCGCTAGAATCAAGGGTCCTGGTCACCGCGCGCAAGTTCCAAGAGTTGGGCACGGCCACGGACGCGGAGATCGAAGACCTCGCTCCCGTGGAGAAGACACCGCGACGGTTACAGGCCGCGGAGTTGACCCGCGCCCTCTAGTACGACAACGCCAGATCAGGGAGCAAGGAATCGGGCCACGAATGTCACGGAAAAAGAGAAAGGCGGAGAACCACGAAACACACAAAACACACAAAACACACGAAAGTAAATCGGGAAGAAGGGGACAGAAAGTCAGGGTCGGTCTTTGCCAGTTTCCCCACTCTCCCTTTTCGTGTATTCCGTGTCTTTCGTGGTTCTCTTGTCTTATCTCTTGCTCTCCGCGTCTTTCATGTCTCCACAGTAGTAATCCCGTCTTCGGTCAGTTAGCGTTGTTGTGCTAAAGTGGTGTTTCGCGCAGACCGCATCTTTGAGGGCATGCCAAGAAGCCTGCCACCTGACCCGCGTTATCGCCCCATACATCTATATCCAGCAAACCGAGAGTCTCATGAACGACAACCGCCTCCCGCAGCAGTTCGAGTTCCTCCTTGAGATCGACAAGCTGAAACAGATCTTCCGCCAGACATACCTGACCGACGAGTCGCGCAAGGAAAACGACGCCGAGCATTCGTGGCATCTGGCCATCGCCGCGGTCTTGCTCTACGAGTATGCCGACGAGCCCAAGCCCGATCTGCTGCGGGTGATCAAGATGGTCCTGATCCACGATCTGGTGGAGATCGACGCGGGCGACACCTACGCTTACGACGCGGTCGCGGCGATGGACCAGGCCGAGCGCGAGCGGCGAGCGGCCGATCGGCTTTTTGGAATGCTGCCCGCGGATCAGGAGCGGGAGTTCCGGCAATTGTGGGAGGAAATGGATGCCCGACAAACGCCGGAAGCCCGATTCGCAGCGGCCTTGGACCGGCTCCAGCCGTTTGTGTGGAACCACTACACGCACGGCAGGGCCTGGCGCGAACATGGTGTGACTTCCGACCAAGTCTACGTGCGGATGCGTCCGGTCATCGAGGGCTCGGCCAAGCTCTGGGAATTGACCGAGGCGATGATCCAAGATGCCGTGCGCAAAGGGTATCTGGCCAAATAGGCCGCCGGCGGCGTTGGTCGCTAATCCTATTTCGCGTAACCTGCACGCACGTCATCGAACCAGACTTTTCCCGGTCCGTAGACTTGCAGTCCGATGAGCAGCCGCTTGGTTTGCGGCGGGATCTCCACCTTGCCGGAATACGGTTTCCAGTCGTGATCGGCTGGCGGATCCCCGTCCTTTTGAATGCCGATGTAAGCCACCCACTTATGGGAAATCCACTCGCCGTTGGCGTCGAGAAACACCACGTCGACGATCGCCTTGGTCATGTTCTTGGCCTTCACTTGGGCTGAGACCAACAGCGCTGGCTGGTCGCCCTGGCGTTCCACGGTCTGTGACCATTGTGCGATGGGGAAGTATCGCTGGGCCGTTTTCTCAATAGACAGACTGGCCTTGCCCTCGAACGCGACTTGTCGATCCCAGGAGTACTTGACGCCCGGAATGGCCGCGCCTTTTTGCCAACCGTCGGGTGTTTTGTCGCCGGCCTCGATGCCCGAGTTCTTGAGGATGCTTTGCCCCTCGGCTACTGCTTGTGCTGGCGTGGCGGCCTCTGCCGACGTCTGCTGAACGGGCTGAGCATCAGCCGCGTACGGTTTGAACACGGTGAAGTCAAATACCACGCCATCCACTATCCACATGAGAACGCCGCGACTGCCGTATTCGAGCATCTTGGCCTGGGGATTGTTGACCACACGGCTGGGCTTCCCGTAGGCCGTCAAGACTTCGCTCTCCGACGAGCCGATTCTGATGCCCGCCGTCAGAGGCAGCGGGAATCCTTGATTAAACCGCACCTCCTGAGCACCGCCGCGATGGTCGAACAGGCAATCGACGTGGTACCGTGATGTCCATCGCACCCAAGGGTTCCCGGGATTCGGGTCGGGAGAACCGTACGCTTTGACCAGTTCTTCACGCGTCGCCCCGACCCGAAAGCCGCCCCAGCCGACGCCTTCGATCACGTTCGGCCCGGGCGTCGCCGCCGACGGGCCCGATTGCCCTTCGGGCGACTCGGCAACCTTGCCACGAGACCGGAGCGTCAATTCGATACGGGTGATCCGGCCATCGCGCACGGTGATCTGCTGCTCTTCTGGCTGAAAGCCAGCCAAGTCGAGGACGATCTTGTAGTTGCCGGCTTTGACCGGAAAAAGACCATCGGAAGTCCCCAGCGACTTCCCGTCCAGCCGAATTTCCGCGCCGGAAGGCATTGTGCGCACATACAACATTGTCTCCGGCTTCTTGGTGGTTTCCGCGGGATCAGCGCCCGCGCAAAGCAAGGTCAGGGCCAGCAATGCCATGCTCATAATCTTCGCCCTTCCGCAACAATCAGGATACGCGATCGGATGGCACCACGGGATCTCCGGCCCCCTCTCGGGGACGCGGCACGTGTCCTCGGCTGGTGCAACGGCGGACCGACCGCCGATACTGGGTATATGCGACCAAGACTCATCATCAGCCGTCGGTTTCCGGACTTTTCCGGGAGGGCCGCGATCTTCACCGTAGGGAACGCCACGCAGCGTGTTCCCGACAGTGCCGTCTCCCAAAATCGCGTTAGGTCGTTTAGAATACCGTTTGCCACGCTTCGCACCAACTGGTTCCCTCTAAAAGACCGCCCTGCAACGCCCGACCATGACTAGCGGAACCCGAGCCTCGCTCTTGGAACACCTGCGCGACGGAGCCGACCCGCTGGCGTGGGACGAGTTCTTTGGCCGGTATGGGCGGCTGATCTACGCCTTCGCTCGGCACCGCGGCTGTTCCGCCCCCACGGCGGAAGACATCGTGCAAGAAGTGATGCTGAAGGTCTTCCAACAGAAAGACCTCTTCCGCTACGACCCGCAGCGGGGGCGGTTCCGCGATTGGCTCGGGACGGTCGTGCGCAACCAGGTGGCCGAGTACCGCCGCCGGCCCGCCCAACGGGTCCGTGCCCCGGGCGGATCATCGGACGGCGTGCTGGCCCAAGCTGAAGGCGATGGTTCCCAGCCCGAAGCCCTCTGGGAAGCCGCCTTTGAGGACGCCTTGATGGGAATCCTCTTGGACGTGGTGCGGCGAGAGATGAATCCTCGGGACTACCTGGCGTTCGAACTGTTGACCCTCGGTCAATTGCCCGGCGCCGAGGTGGCCAAGATCACCGGACTTACGCGAAACGCTGCCTACAAAGCCCGCAAAAGGGCGCTGGATCGGCTCAGCGAACTCGGCCAATCGTATCGTGACGCCGGCCAGTTGGGCGACCGCGTCCGGCAAGCCCTGCGGTCGTTGCCCAGTGCAGCCGTCCAGCGGTCTCTCACGGTGCGTATTGAACAGACCATGCGTTCGCGAGAGGAGCACTCGCACCATGCCTGATTCTATTGCGTCACCAACGCCGAGCGATGGCCCGCCAAAACCCGAGATCCCCGACTTCGACCTGCTTCGTCCGATCGGCCAGGGCGGATTTGGTCAAGTGTGGCTTGCCCAGAATCGAACGACCGGCCATCTTCGCGCCGTGAAGCTGATTCCCTTGCGTCGCTCCG
>JBDKTH010000087.1:0-14341 GCA_039680305.1 Thermoguttaceae bacterium
GGAGGCTTGGTAGGGATGCCATAGTGACGAGCAGACGTGGCGTACGCTTGGAAGAACTCCGCAAAAGCCTCCCAAGGGAACCAGAGGAGAGGAGGTCGGAAGCCGACGCAAGCTGATGGCAGTAAGAGCCGATCACCAACTGCACGCAGAAGGAATCGCGAGGACGTTAACTATCGTAGTTCGTTCGAGGTAGCCCGGCAACGGGCCGAGACAAACTAGGAAGGCACTGCTTGCCAAGAAGGCAAGCAGTGGCACACGATGGACGCTTGAAGGGACGGGCGTCAGCTCCAGACCGCCATGGCCAGGAGGAAGAGAATCCAAATGGCCAACAGGACAATCGAGGTGATCAAGAGGGGCTTATTGGGACGGGGCGGATGCAGGGAGTCCGGCGCGGCGGGCGGGGAGGGAACGCGGACCTCGGCCCACGTCGAGGGGAGATATTCTTCGCTGGATCGCTTCTTGCGATGGCTCATCGACGGCTCCGTCCTCCGCGTCGGCCCTCGCTAGGGCAAGGCCGTGAATTTGTAGTCCCGAAAAGCCGCGTCGAAGTCGTAGACGTTCTCGAAATCTTCGCGCGTGTCGTCCTTGGTCTTGCGCATCCGGCCGACACGAATCAGGTTGAAGACGATCTCGCCGACGTCGGCCGTGGCGCGGATCCCCCAGCTGTTCAGCACGGTCTTGGCCATGTAGCCGTACTGTTCCAAGCCGTACTCCCGCACGGCCTCGCAGAGCTGCTGGCCGGTGACGTGCCGCTGGGGACCTTCGTCGGCCTCTTCCTCGCCGGTGGCGTTGGTCTCGCTGGGACAGTCGCGTCCCAGGCCGAGCACGTTCTGGGCATAGTTCAAGGCCTCGAACACGAAAATGTAGGCGTCGAGCTTATAGCGTCGGTCCTGACGCAACAGTTCGGCCATCGATTGCATAGGATCGTGCTTCATCTACGTCGTGGGGGGATCTGCCAGGTTGTCTGGCGATGGATCGTTGGAGGAATCCGAGGAGGGGCCGTTGGCCTTGGGGCCATTGGCCGGTTTCGTGTTGGCCAGGAGGGTTACCTCCTGGACGGGAACGAACTTGCGCAGGCGATCCTCGGTCTCGATCATCACCTGCGCAGCGAGAATTTCGTGTCCCACGACCCGGGCGCGGCCGGCAGCCGTCATCACCCAGGAGCCTAAGGGCGGCAGTTCGCGCTGCATCTGCTCGTAGGTGTCGAACTCGTACCGCAGGCAGCACTTCAACCGCCCGCAGCGGCCGGAGATCTTCGTTGGGTCGAGGGTCGCCTTCTGGAGCTTGGCCATCTTCATCGAGACCGGCGGCATGGTCACCAGATGGTTGTTGCAGCACACCGGCTGGCCGCAGTCGCCGTAGTCGGCCATCAGCTTGGCTTCGTCGCGCACGCCGATCTGGCGCATCTCGATGCGGGTCTGGAACTCGCCGGCCAGCATCTTGACCAGCTCGCGGAAATCGACCCGGCCATCGGCCAGGTAATAGACGATCACCCGCTCGCCGCCGAAAATGTGCTCGACGTCGACCAACCCCATCTCCAGGCCGAGCTTGGAGATGCATCGCAAGCAGACCTGGAATTCGGCCTCTTCCTGCTCGTGGATCCGGCTCTGTTCCCGGGCGTCGTTGACGGTCATCGAGCGGAGGATCTGGCCCTCGGTCGGCTCCTTGAGCCGGGCCCGGGCCTGCTCGCTGGCCTCGCAGAGGATCTCGCCGGCCTCCAGTCCCCGATCCGTGCGCACGATCACGCCCTCGTTCCGACGATAGGCCTGCTCGTTGGAGGACGAAAAGACCCCCAAGATTCGCATGGCACCATAGCGGACGATGAATTTGGGCATGAACGCCACCAGGTTGGAAACGGTCTGGGCCCTAGACACACCGGTCGGGGGAGGGACTAGTCGACCGAGGAAAAGCACGAAGTCTTAGTCGTGCAAGTATACCGGGCAAACTCGGCCGCGCGAAGAGAGTTTGCACTCCACCCATTCGGGTTAATCGCGAAACACATCCGCCTCCAGCCCGTAGACCGTCCCGGCCAGTTCGCCCTCGGCCGGCAGCACGCGCAACAGGCCGCCGACGCCGACCTGGTAGTTGCGATACTCGGCGGTCAGGTCGCCGGAGCAGATCACGTGGAGCATATCCGTGGGCTTGATCTGCGGCGTGCAGAAATTGCAGTGGCCTTCGCTGGGCACGAGGATGAACCGGCGAAGGCCCACGATCTGCTTGGTCGGGTAGATGTAGCCGCGGATAAAGACCCGCTTGCCGTCCAATTCCTTGGCCTTGTCGGAGACCCGCTGGGCGGGCTTGTCGCGGTCGGGCTGGAGCATTTCCCAACCGAGCTTTTCGTAGCCCGGCGGCGCCGCATGCCGGCGTTCGTAGAGTAAATAGCTACCGCCGGCAAGGAACAAGACCAGCGACAACACGAACCCCACGCGGACCAGGACCACGCCGGTCACATCCTCGGGCGCCCGGAGGATCTGCCGCCAGCCGCGATAGGCGAAGTAGAGCCCCGCCGCGGGAATTGCCAGGAAAAACCAGCCCAACACCGTCAGGACCGACAGCGTCGCGCAGACCACGCTCAACACGGCAAACGGGCTGACCTTCCGGTAGCGTGTTGGAAGATTCTCCTCCTCGTCCTCGTCGTCGTAATACGGCGAGGACGGGAGAAGCTCCGGATTCGGAAACGGTTGATTCGTCAGATCGGAATCCATGGCCGGATTAAGGGGTCAGGGTTCAGGGGGCAGGGTTCAGAAGTCAGCCGTCAGCGTTCAGTTGTCAGCATTTGTCATTGTGCATTCATCATTCTGCATTTCTTTGTCAGGGGCTTGCCGTCAGCGACTTGGCCACGTCGGTCCGGTAGGCGACCATGGCCGGCACGTAGCCGACGAGGGTGGCCAGGATGATCAGGCCGGGGATCAGGATCAACTCGACCGGTTTGAACTCCCAGAGGCGGACGATCACGCCGGTCTGATCGGCGATCGTCGGGCCCAGGACGCCGATCAGGGCGTGGCCCAGCAGGACGCCGATCGCGCCGCCGCCGAGGGCCAGCATGATCGACTCCAAGAGAATCACCGACATCACCGTGGCGCGGCTGGCGCCCAAGGCCCGCATGATGGCGATCTCCCGTTTCCGGTCGCTCATCGAGTTGTAGATGCTCACCAGCATCCCGATCCCGGCCACGACAACGACAAGCACCGCGAGGATCAGAAGCAGTGTTTGAATGTTACCCACAATGCCGTCGAACAGTCGGGCGATTTCCCGGGCAGGCATCACGGCCTGGGCCACGTTCTCCTTGTTGACCACCTCGGGCAGGGTCATGGCCACTTCGGTGT
The DNA here is from genome assembly GCA_039680305.1 of Thermoguttaceae bacterium. Classification (GTDB taxonomy): domain Bacteria; phylum Planctomycetota; class Planctomycetia; order Pirellulales; family Thermoguttaceae; genus JBDKTH01. The sequence goes on from JBDKTH010000087.1 coordinate 3,327, forward strand.
TCGCCTGCATGTCGGTGGCCACGAGGATCGCGGTGATCTGCCGATTGGCCTCGCTGTGGTCGTGCCCGTGGTGCGCGTCATGCTCCTCGTGCCCGTCGTGGTCCTTGTGTTCGGCGTGTTCGTCGTGCTTCTCGTGCCCGTCGTGGGCCTTGTGCTCGGCGTGTTCGTCGTGCTTCTCGTCTTTGTGGTCGGCATCGGCCTTGGGCTTCTCGCTGCTGGCGGTCTTGGCCTGGAGCAGACGCTGGCCGAAGGTCGCCCCTTGGCTATGCGCCGGGCAACGCCAGAAACCTTCGATGTTGACGAAGATCGCCCGGTCGTTGGGCGTGCCGGTGTGGGCAAGGATCCCGACCACGTTGAACTCATGATGGCCGTCGTCGCCGTCCTTCTCGCTGCCGGGGATCGAGGCCACCGGGCGGAACTTGTCGCCAACCTTCAAGCCGGACAGGCGGGCCGCGGTCGAGCCGACCACCGCGTCGTAAAAGTGCTCGGCCTTGAAATTCTCCCCGGCGGTGAACTCGTACGCCCGGTTGTCGAGATAGGTGAAGGCGTCGAACATGTCGGGCGTGGTGGCCACGGTCTGGCAGCCCTTGTAGTCGTGCCCCGTGCAGACCGGCACGGCCGTCTCCACGGCCCGGGAGAACCGGCCGTCGACGAATTCCTTGTAGTAGCTGTACGGGATGTTGGCCGGCGGGGCGCCCAGATGGAAGACCGTGCTGAGGATCAACTGCAGCTTGTCTCCCTTGGCCCCGATGATCACGTCATAGCCCTGGGCCCCGCGGCGAAACGACTGGTCGACCACGGCATGGATCACCAACACGCCGACGACTAACGCCACGCCGAGGCCCATCGACAACGCGGTCAAAAACGAGGCCAGGCCCCGCTGCTGAATGCTGCGCCACGCGATCTTCCAGAGACTCATACGGCCACTCCCACACGGTTGATTTGTTCCAGATGATCGACCCGGTCGAACTGCTTTGACACCTCGGGGGTGTGCGTGACCAGGATCAGCGAGACCTGCTCCTCGCGACAGGTTTCCCGCAGCAGGTCGACGATCTGCTGCTGGTGGCCCGAGTCGACGTTGGCCGTCGGCTCGTCGGCCAGGATCAGCTTGGGCCGGTTGGCCAGGGCCCGGGCGACCGCCACGCGCTGCTGCTCGCCCACCGAAAGCATCGGCGGCCGGTGAGTGACGCGGTCCTTGAGCCCCACGCGTTCCAAGAGGTGCTTGGCCCGATCCACGTCGGCCGCCCGCCCGGTGAAGGTCATCGACAGCAGGACGTTTTCCAGGGCGGTGAAGCCGGGCAGGAGGTTGAACGTCTGGAACACATAGCCGATCCGCTCGGCGCGGAACTTGTCGCGTTCAGCCTCGGTAAACAGGACGATGTCCCAGCCATCGACCATCACCATGCCTTTATCCGGCTTGCCGATCCCGGCGATGATGTGCAACAGCGTGGTCTTGCCGCAGCCGCTCTGGCCGACCACGACGACCTGCTCGCCGGCCGCGACCTGGTAATGAGGGATGTCGAGGATTCGCAACCGGCTGCCGTCCGGCTGGTGGAACGACTTCTTGATGTTCTTGAGCTCTAGCATAGGCCCGACTTTCTGGGAGACCGCCGACGGGTCAGACCGCCGGTTCAAGGAGCAGAAGACATTGATAATGTAGAACTTAAAACGATGGCCAGCCGGACAGATCCCTGCATGGTCTGTTCAAAGAATGTCGACCACGCCACCGGCAATCGGATACATCTATTACGCCAGTGTCCCCCGAACGGTTCTCGGTGGTCAAAGAAACTGTTTAGCCCCGGCACTTGTGCCGGGCGTGGACCGTGGGACGATACTGACGCCCGGCACAAGTGCCGGGGCCAAACGGAGACGGTCGCGACCCCACTTGATGGTTTGGCGTGAATCGCACTGAGTGGGGATTGGATCACCTCCGTCGCATCATGGCCCGCTGAATCTCGCGTTTCGCGTCGGCCTTTTTGAGCGTCTCCCGCTTGTCGTGCTTCTGCTTGCCACGGCAGAGGCCCAAGAGAAGCTTGGCCCGTCCCTCCTTGAAATACATCTTCAGAGGGACTAGCGTTAGCCCCTTTTCGAAGGCCCGGGCGGCGAACTTGATGATCTCGCGGCGATGCATCAGGAGTTTTCTAGGCCGCTTGGGGGGGTGATTGAACTGGTTGGCCTCGCTGTATTCGGGGATGTCGCAGCCAATGAGCCAGACTTCCCCGTCGCGCACCCGGCCATAGGCCTCCTCCAAGGAGATCTTGCCGTTACGCAGGCTCTTCACCTCGCTGCCGACCAGCATGATCCCACACTCCAGGGTGTCGAGCACCTCGAAGTTGTGGCGGGCCTTGCGGTTTTCAGTGATGTGCCGTTGGTTGTCGTGCTCGCGGTCTGGTTTCTTCGTCTTGGCCGTGGCAGGGTCTCCTTCGCTGCTCTTTCCCCGGTCGGTCGTGTCGGTCATAATCCGGGGTCTATTTTCCTTTTACCCGTCCAACTGGTCAAACTCAAGGCTCCGAATGGCGGTTGACCCGATCGAGTCCCTTGCCGATAACCCCGCTGTAGAGGCCCATCTCTGCGGTCGGCTCGATTTCGACCGCTGCCTGTCCCTTCAGCGTCGCTTGGTCGAACAGGTCGCCGATCGGCTGGACGGCCGGATTTACCTGCTTCTGTGCGAGCATCCCGAGTTGATCACCATCGGCCGCGGCGGCTCGCCGGCCGACGTGCAACTCGACTCCGGCCGGATCCGCTCCCGGCAACTGGCCGTGCGTTGGGTAAAGCGGGGCGGCGGGGCGTTGGTCCACGCGCCTGGACAGTTGGCCGTCTATCCGATCGTCCCCCTCCGTTGGCACAGGTTGTCGGTGGGCGACTATCTAGCCCGGCTGCAAACGGCCATCCAGCGAGCCCTCCAGTCGCTAGAAATCTCGACCGAGCCCCGGCCGGGTCGCTGGGGCCTGTGGGGCCGCACGGGCCAGGTGGTGGCCCTTGGGGCGGCCGTGCGCAACTGGGTCGCCTACCACGGGGCGTTCATCAACGTCAACCCGCCCATGGGCCTGTTTCGCCTCGTCGAAACCGACCGCCGCGACCTGACCCCAATGAGCTGCCTGGTGGCCGAACGCCAGCGACCGGTTAAAATGACCGATGTTCGCGCCGAACTCGTCCGTCACCTGACCGATGCGCTCGGGTGCGACCGCTATCATCTGTACACTGGTCACCCGCTACTGAGAATTGGAGAAGGAAGGGGAAGAAATGCAGAAGGATGAATGATGAATGCAGAATGATGAATAGAAGAATACGAGTCGCGTCCTTTCTTCATTCTGCATTCTGCATTCATCCTTCTGCATTTCTTTCTTCCGTCCCTTGATTTGTCTATGGCCGAGACGCCCACCCAACCCCATCTCCCCCGGTGGCTCAAACGCAATGTGCCCAAGGGGAACGCGAATCATTTTACGGCCAACTTGATTGGCGAATTGCACCTGGCCACGGTCTGCGATCATGCGCGGTGTCCGAATCGGATGGAGTGCTACGCCCATCGGACGGCCACGTTCATGATCCTGGGCGACGTTTGCACGCGGCGGTGCGGGTTCTGCCATGTGGCCAAGGGGAAGACGCGGCCGGTCGACCCGAGCGAGCCGATGCGCGTGGCCGAGGCGTGCCGGCGTTTGGGGCTGGAGCACGTGGTGATTACCTGCGTGACGCGGGATGACTTGCCGGACGGCGGGGCCGAACACTTCTGCCAGACGATCGCCGCGGTGCGCGAGGCGACTCGGGCGACAATCGAAGTTCTGCCCTCCGATTTCGCCGGTAACCGGGAAGCGGTCGACCGCGTGGTCGATGCGGCCCCGGAGGTCTACAACCACAACACGGAGACCGTGCCGCGTCTCTATCGCAAGGTCCGGGGACGCAAGGCCAACTACTCCTGGACCCTGGAAATGTTTCGCCAGATCAAAGCCCGCAACCCGGCGATCAAGACGAAGTGCGGCGTAATGCTCGGCTTGGGTGAGACGACCGGCGAGCTGTTGGACCTCTTCGCCGACCTGTTGGAGGCCGGCTGCGAGATGCTGACCGTGGGCCAGTATCTGCAGCCCTCGCCCGATCACTTGCCCGTAGAACGCTATGTGACCCCGCAAGAGTTCCACGACCTGGGCAAAGCCGCCCGCCGCATGGGGTTCAAGAATGTGGCCAGCGCCCCGTTCGTGCGGTCCAGCTATCATGCCCGCGAGATGGTCGAAGAACACGAAGAGGGGCAAGCAGAGGTCGCGGAGTAACCGCATCGCCACGCATCGGCCGAGTAGCTCGCCTGCCAACCAATCCTGAACCCCGAACCCTGCCCCCTTTTTCATGCCTCGTCACGAACTCCTCCTGCCCGATCTTGGCCTCGGCGAGCAGCCGGTCACGGTCAGCGTCTGGCTTGTCGAGCGGGGGACCCAGGTGAAAGAGGGCGACCCGATTCTCGAAGTCCTCGCCGGCAACGCCGTGGTCGATCTGCCCGCCCCGGCCGACGGCGTGCTTGCCAAGCGACTGGTCGGCGAAGACGAACGGGTCGAGATTGGGCAGCGATTGGCGATCATCGAGGCCGAGGAGTGGGCCTAGCTCGCGTTGGCCCGTTCCGCCTGGCGGTATTCCAGCGGCGTCAGGCCGGTCAGGCGTTTGAAGATCAAACGCATCCGGTCCGGGCTGGAGAAACCGCAGGCTGTGGCCACGTTGTGGAGCTTGATCCGGCCGGGGACGCCCAGCAGCTTCTTGGCCCGCTCGACCCGTTTGCGGCAGAGATAGTCCAGCGGACTGCAGCCGAGCACGCAGCGGAAGCGGACCTCCAGTTGCCGGCGGCAAATCGAAGTGGCCTGCACTACCCGATCGATCCCAAACGGTTCGGCCAGATGATCGTGGATGAAATGCACGGCCGCGGCCAGCTCGGGATCGTCGACGGCGATCGTGTCGGTCGATTGCCGGGCAACGACGCCATCGGACGGAATCACCACTTCGGCCGGCGTCGGTTGCCCGTCCATCAGGCGATCGAGCATCGCCGCGGTTTCCATCCCCAATCGCCAGGAGTTGCGCGACACGCTGCTTAGCGTCGGCCGGCAGAATTCGCAGAGCGTCGGGTCGTCCTCCATGCCGATCACGGCCACGTCGTGCGGAATGCGAAGCCCCAGGCGGTCGCATTCTTCGATCACCGCGCGGGCCCGATAATCCTGAACCGCCAGCAATCCCACCGGTGGGCGAAGCCGTTTGAGCCAGCCAGCCAACAGCCGGGTTCGCTTCTGCCAATTGGACGGCCCCGAGTCCCGCGGCACTTCCAGCACGTCGCACGTGGCGCCGGCTTGCTCGGCCCGCTCGATGAAGCCGCGGCCACGCAGTTCGGAGAACCAGAACCCTTCCACCCCGTAATAGGCCAGGCGCCGCAGCCCGCGCTCCAGGAGGTGTTCGGCCGCCAGGCGTCCCATGCCGTAGTGGTCGGGAAGGACGCTGGGAACCCCCGACTCGCGCAGCGTGGCCGCCAGGTTCACCACGGGGATGCGCAGCCGATGGACCGAGCGAATGTCGGCCTGGTTGAGAACGGCGACGATCGCTCCGTGCCCCGGCCAGCCGCGGAGGCAGTCCAGCGTGAGCGTCTCCTCGCCGGCCCCGATCAGCGACGGGGGACTGGTCGTCAGCGTCCAGCCGCCGTGTCGCTCGGCGTAGTCCATCACCCCGCGGACAAACATCGTCATCCATGGCACGGCCAACGGATAGACCAACGCGACATGCCGCCTGGCCCGGGTCGAGTTGTTCGCTGTCATCGTGAGGGCCCTCCGCCGACGGGGCTTTCCCGGCATTTTGTCGTCCCCCCGCACACGCGGATGGAACGCAAAACGACGGGGTATTGCGCAAACCACTGCTGATTCCCGCAGCCCCGCGATCCATATTACGCTAAGCCGGAACCGCACGAAAGAGAGGACCGGCATGAATCGCAACGCAGCAAGTTTGGCGGCTTGGACCTTGCCAATCCCACGGCGGGCTTGCCCGCCGGCTAAACGCTGACGCCTTCCTTAGTCCTTCGTCCTTTCTACTTGACCAGCTCCAACGTCGCCCACAGACTCGGATCTTCCTGATAGGGCAGCGGGCTGCCAACGCTGAGGGTTTGCTCGCCGAGTTCGCGGTCCAGCAAGGCGTAGGTGAAGCCGAGGCGGGGATGCTCTTGGGGATCGAAGCCGGTCAGGGCGTCGACGTTGATCAGGGCGTGAAGCTGGTAGCCGTCCGAGCGGTTGTCGGCACGCACCTGGAGCTTGCCGGTCTTGATCGCCCGGGGATGTTCTTTGGCCCGATTGATCGGCATCCACTGGGCCCAGGCCTGATCGAGCCGGGAGCCGTCGCCGGTCGGGGCGAAGAGGAAACGGTGGCAGAAGCGGCCGGCCCGGTGGACGTTGTGCACGTCGCGCGTGTCGAGCCAGACCTGCAGACCGTCGCTCTCCTCCGGACGCGACGCCCGGCACCACGGCGGCTGCTTCTTGCCCTCGACTGCGACAGAGAACGCCAGGCCCTCCTCGCTCCACGCCACGCGCACCTCGGCCCAGGCCGTCTGGCCCTCCAGCTCCGCGAAGTTCACGAGCCGATACTTCGGTTCGAGCCCCGTGTCTTGCGGCGTCCACAGCGGACTGCGGTACAAGCACGGCACCGAGAATCGGAACAGTTGTCGTTTGGGGAGTAACGCGTCAGACATGAATCGTCGCTCGTATTCGTGAAAAGCCGCTTGCGGCTTAGCCTCCCACGGCTTAGCCTCGCAAACAAACGTCCCTCTACTACTGCGTCACCGCAGCCAGATGCTCCTTGAGGAACTTCGCCAAGTCCCCGCGGCCAAGGTCCGCAACCGTGCGGAACTTGAGCCGGATATGATCCACATCCGGCCGCTCGCCGTCCAACTGCGGTTCGTACCCCAGGTCCAGGATCCGCCCGAGGGCAAACCGGTTCTTCGGACCGATGAGGGTCAGGTACACGGCGTCGGACTTCTTGGTCTGCACAGCGGCCCAAGACTCCTTCTGGCCCGGCACGTAAAGCGGCACGACCTGCTTGTGTTCCCAGACGAATTGCCCCTTGGGCGCCGTCTTCTTGAGCAGTTCGAAGACCCGGTCGAGCACCTCGGTCTCCCACTGCGGCGGCCGGCCTTGGGAAAACCCGCGCCGGATATAATGCCATTTCTCGCCGAGCACCTTCCAGGGCGTCAGGTTCTCGGGCTTCTGCTCGGCCTGGTCGAGGAACTTGCGGAACCCGGCGATCGCCTCGTCGAGGAACTGCCAGAACTCCGGCCGGTCGATCTCGTCGTAGCTGTGCACGCGCAGCTCGACCTCCTGGAACGGCCCGCGCAGCTGCTGCACCCGGGTCCGCGACTCGGTACCGTAGAGCGGCAGGTCGGGCATGTCGTTCAATGGCTTCAGGTCGAGCCGCGACACGAGCTCCTCGCGGCGGAACGTCCCGCGGGCCGTGCGGAACTTCATTTTCAGGAGCCATTCTTCCGCGGTGATCGCGTGGAAGAACCAGCCCAACGACTTCTTCTCCGCGCGGATCTCCACCACGCTCCGGTCTTTCCAGTCCGTGGCACTGAACAGTCCCGATTCTTCGATCCGATCGACCACGTCGGCCAGGATCTTGCCGCTCCAGCGACACGGGTTGCCGTTGCGTCCCACGCGATCCTGGGTGTGCCAGCGGCGTCCGTCGGCCTCCCACGGCATGCTGGCTTCGCGCCCGACCTGGGAGATATCCAGGTCGCCTTCGCGTTTGGCCTCGGCCGCGGCGAAGTCGTACGGCTTCCGTTCCACGTGCGGCCCGGCCGCCAGGACCGGGGCCAGCATCTCGCCGGTGTAGGAGCGATAAATTCCCTCACCCTCGGGGAGAGGGTTAGGGGAACCGTTGGCGGATTCCGCCTTGGCAGCGTCCCTTACCGCGCCCCTCACCCGGCGGGAGAGAGAGGCTGACGCGGCACGCCCCTCACCATCACTTCCTGACCCCTGAACCCCGACCCCTGAACCCTTCTTCCCATTGCCGGCCGCCTGCTGATATCGTGCCGCATGCGCGACCACGTCTTCCGGCGTACCGGCCACGACCACGCGGCCGCCCTCTTCGCCGGCCTCGGGGCCCATGTCGACGATCCAGTCGGCCGTCTTGATCACGTCGAGATTGTGCTCGATGACCACGACCGTATTGCCCAAATCGACCAGCCGGTTGAGCACGTCCAAGAGCCGGGCGATGTCGTCGAAGTGCAGTCCCGTGGTCGGCTCATCCAGCAGGTAGAGCGTGCGTCCGGTGTCGGGCTTGGAAAGCTCCGCGGCCAGCTTCACGCGTTGGGCCTCGCCGCCCGAAAGCGTCGGGGCGGCCTGGCCAAGCCGCACGTAGCCAAGGCCCACGTCGCAGAGGGTCTGGAGGATCCGGCGGATTTTGGGAATGTTCTCAAACAGCTTCACTGCCGTGTCGCAAGGCATGTCCAGCACGTCGGCGATCGATTGGCCGTGGTAATGCACGGCGAGCGTCTCGGCGTCGTAACGCTGACCTTTGCAGGCGTCGCATTCGACCCAGACGTCAGGCAGGAAGTGCATCTCGATCTTCAGTTGCCCGTTGCCTTCGCACTTCTCGCAGCGTCCGCCCGGCACGTTGAAGCTGAACCGGCGCGGCGTGTAGCCACGCAGCTTGGCTTCGGGCAGTTGCGAGTACAGCTCGCGGATCAGGTCGAACACGCCGGTAAACGTGGCCGGGTTCGACGTGGGCGTCTGGCCCAGCGGTTGCTGGTCCACGCGGATCACCTTGTTGACCAGCTGCAGCCCTCGAATCTCATCGTGGGCCCCGGGGAACGCCTTGGCCCGATGGAGCGTACGCGACAGGGCGTTGTACAACACGTCCTCGACGAGCGAACTCTTGCCGCTGCCGCTTACGCCGGCGATCACCGTGAACGTGCCCAGCGGAATCCGCACATCGACCTTCTTGAGATTGTTGTGCCGCGCCCCGATCACCTCCAACCAGCCGCCGGCCGGAGGAACGAGGGGCGTGGGGCGTGGGGCGACGGGCGTAGAATCCGTGGAGCGAGACCGGGCGGAACGTCGCCGGGGCGTTGCATCCTCTTCCCTCTCTCCCCTCTCCTCTCCCTTCATCCGCCGATTCGCAGGAACAGCGATCGCTTTCTTGCCCGACAGATATGGACCCGTGACCGAGCCGCGGCGTTTGCTCACTTCCGCGGGCGTGCCGCGGGCAACAATCTCGCCGCCGTGCTGGCCCGCGGCCGGGCCGAAGTCGAGCAACTGGTCGGCGTCGCTCACCACCTCGCGGTCGTGTTCAACCACCAGCAATGTGTTGCCCAGGTCGCGGAGTCGTTTCAGGGCTTCCAACAGGCGCCGGTTGTCACGCGGATGCAGGCCGATCGTCGGCTCGGCGAGCACATAGAGCACGCCGCACAAGCCGCTGCCCACCTGGGCGGCCAGCCGGATCCGCTGGGCCTCGCCGCCCGAGAGGGTCGGCGCCGGCCGGGCGATCGTCAGGTAATCGAGCCCCACATCGACGAGGAACTGCACGCGGTTGCGGATCTCCCGCACCAGCTCCCCGGCGATCTTCTGCTCGGTCTTGGTCATCTGCCACGCCTTGAACTCGTCGAGGAGCTTGACCAACGGCATCCGGCAGATCTCGTCGATCGTTCGCCCGCGGAGTTGCACGGCCGACGCGTCGTCGCGCAGCCGGCTCCCGCCGCAGACGGTGCACTCGACCTCGTCGACCAGGTGTTCCAGCTTGCTGCGGAATCCGGGCGAGAGCTTGCTTGTCTCATCCAACGCCGGATAGAGCCCTTTGTATTGGAAGCGGAACAGCGGCGTCTGCTTTGTCTTCGCCGCCTCTCCCCTCTCCCCTTTCCCTTCTCCCCTCTCCCCTCTTTCCTCTCCCCTTACTTCGAACCACTGCTCGCCCGTGCCGTGCATGATCAGCCGGCGATGCCGGGCGCCGAGCTGCTCGTAGGGGACGTCGGTCGGCACGCCCGTGGCGAGGGAAAACGCGTCGAGCATGCGGCGGAAGATCGGGCCGCTGGCCGTGGGCCAAAGCTCGATGGCGCCTTCGGCCAGCGTGAGCTTGGGATCGTGCAACAGCAGCATCGGATTGGCCCCGGTCTGCACGCCCAGTCCTTCGCAGGCCGGGCACCAGCCCAACTGGCTGTTGAAGGAGAAGTTGTGCGGCGACAGGGGCTCGAAGCTCCGGCCGCACTGATCGCAGGCAAAGTGCTGGCTGTGGGTCTCCACCCTCCAGTCCGGCTCCGACTGGCCTTCTTGCGGATAGGCCACGGCCAGCACGCCTTTGCCCAGGGCCAGGGCGTTTTCCACGCTCCCGGCGATCCGGCTCTGCGCGTCGGGCTGGACCACGATCCGGTCGACCACGACTTCCACGGCATGCTTGCGCCGGCGGTCGATCTTCGGCGGGTTGTCGATCGAGTAGGTCTGACCATCGATGCGCACGCGCACGTAGCCGGCCGCCCGGATCTCTTCCCAGAGCGTTTCGTAGCGGTCGCCCACCTCGATTTCCAGCGGGGCCATCAGGTACAGCCGCGTGCCGTCGGGGTGGTCCATGATCTTGGCGATCACCTCGTCGGCCGACTGCGTGCCGATCGGCACATTGCAGGCCGGGCAATACGGCTTGCCCAGCCGGGCCATGAGGATCCGCAGATAGTCGTAGACCTCGGTGACCGTGCCCACCGTGGACCGCGGCGTGTGGCCCATGTGCTTCTGTTCGATCGCAATCGCCGGCGACAGCCCCTCGATGTGATCCAACTTGGGCTTCTGCATCTGGCCGACGAACTGCCGGGCGTAGGCGCTGAGGCTTTCCACGTAGCGCCGCTGGCCTTCGGCGTAGATCGTGTCCATGGCCAGCGACGTCTTGCCGGAACCGCTCGGCCCGCAGCAGACGGTCAGCTTGTCGCGAGGGATCTCGACGTCGATCCCCTTGAGATTGTGCTGCCATGCGCCGCGGACCTTGATCGAGGTAGCCAGCGGGGCTCGCGGGGCACTCTTGGTCCCGCC
>JBDKTH010001118.1:0-7606 GCA_039680305.1 Thermoguttaceae bacterium
TTGCGGAGACCGTCAATCGGGTTGATCCCGGATCGCATCCAGTGTCCCGTGTCGGCGCAGGCCCCGATTCGCTTGCTCCGCCCCTGGCAGGCCTTCAGAACCGTCTCGGGGTTCCAGTACCGTGACGGTTCGGGATGGTTGTGCAAGGCGACCTTGATCTGATACTCGTCGGTCAATTTTTCAATCAGATCAAGGGCGTCGAAGTTCGGTTCGGAGACAAGCGTCTCGATCCCCATGTCCTTGGCGAATTCGAACGTCTTGCGGCAAGCGTCGGCGCTATTCGGCAGGCCGCAGACCCCGAAATTGACCACCTTGACCCCGCAATCCGCGAGCTTTTGCTTGACTTCTTTACGAAGCTCCGAGCTGAGCGACTCGCCGGTCTTGGCGTCTGGCTTTTGGGCGCTCAACCGCTGGCCGGGGTACATTTCAATGCAGTGCAGCCCCAACGACTGAACCTTGTCGACCGCCTCAAAGAATGTAAAGCGGTTGAAGGAGTAGGCCTGGCACCCCAATCGCCAACCGATTTTCTCCGCATTGGGGGCCCCTTTCGTCGGTTCGAACGCATGAAGCCAGGAGTTGCTCAGGCCAGCCACCCCAATCCCGGCGGCCAAGGTGCCAGTAGCCTTCAAGAAGCGACGACGATCAAACCCGTGTGTCATGGCAGAGTCCTCGAAGCGTCAGTGATCCTGCCGTAGAGGCAGTCGAAGGTGAGAGTTGCCCAGCGAGCGCAGACCCATTATAGGGCATGTCGGCTGCTGGCAACAACGTGAGCAATACGGGGTGCGTCCGTTTGACGGCCCGAATGGGGGTTAGTAGAATACAACTTGAAAGCAGCCATTTGCGCTGTTCTATTCTTGGGCGTTCGCCCTAAAGCAGAAGGGGATCATTCCCTCCCGATGGGCTTGCGTGATTAGTGAACACGAGGGGGCGGCAATAGCTGCGTGTTCCTTTTGCGAAAGTGCTGTTAAGGACTTACCGAAGGCGTATTCGTTGAACGTGTCTGAGAAGACACCGGGTATCGTATTATTGACGGGCGCAGGAGATTCGGTTTGGGTTGAGTAGCGAACTCGGCTCCAGGTGTTTGATCACCGAGACGACCACGAGTGGCATGCCCAGTGCAATCCTCCTCAGGACATCCGCTGGATGAGGGTTCCACGGGGGAGTATCGTCCCCCGGTGGCAGATGCTGCGCTAGCTTCATCCGACGATCAACCGACGGTCATCTCCCATCGCCCACCGCTGGCCCCGTCCTCCTCAAGCAAACCGCTGCTGGACGCGACGACTGCCCATCTGGCACCGGGCATGCGACTTGAGCACTTTGAATTGCTCGAGTTTGTCGGCGGCGGCGGCATGGGACGCGTCTATCGGGCGATGGACACCACCTTGAGTCGTCCCGTCGCCCTGAAAGTCCTCTCCCGCGAGCAAGCCACCGATTCGGAGACCCTCCTGCGATTCCGCAACGAAGCCCGCTCGGCGGCGCGGCTGAACCATGACGGAATCGTCCAGGTGTATTATGTGGGCGAGGACGCCGGACTACCGTTCATCGCTTTCGAATTCGTTGAGGGAGTCAACGTTCGCGTCCTGGTCGAACAAAAGGGACGGCTCTCCCTGGCCGAGGCGGTAAGCTATACCTTGCAGGTCGCCGAAGCGCTGGCCCATGCCGCGTCGCGGAACGTCGTCCACCGCGACATCAAGCCTTCGAATATCCTGATCACGGCCGACGGGCGGGCGAAACTGATTGACATGGGCTTGGCCCGGCTCCAGACCGCCGATAACCCGGCCGGAGACCTGACCGCCAGCGGGGTGACCCTGGGCACGTTCGATTACATATCCCCCGAACAGGCCCGGGATCCTCGCAATGCGGACGTGCGGAGCGACATCTACTCGCTCGGCTGCACGCTCTATTTCATGCTGGCCGGACGTCCGCCGTTTCCAGACGGAACGGTCCTGCAGAAACTGCTGCAGCATCAGGGGGACGAGCCGCCGGACGTCCGCCAGTTGCGTCCCGACTTGCCCGAGGAGGTCGCCCGCGTCCTGCGTCGCATGATGGCCAAAGATCCCGGGCGACGCTATCAGGATGCCGCGAAACTGATCATGGGCCTGTTGGTGCTTGCCGAATTGGCTGGCCTCCAGCGGGTCGGGCCGGGGCAAACGGTGTGGGTGGCCCCCCATGCTCCCGAATTCTCGTTCCTGGAGCGGCACCTGCCCTGGCTCGCGCCGATCGCCGCCCTGGGCGGCATCGTGCTCCTGCTGCACCTGTTCTGGTCCTCGTCCAGTCTGCCGCCCGTCACGCCGCCGATTGCGCCGACGAACAACACGGCTACCATGGTCCCTGAGGCCTCGCCTGTCGAGGAGTTGCTTCCTGCAGAAGAGCTCGATGATGAGGTATCCCAGTCGAAGCCGCCCCGCCAAGCTACCACCCCCGTCGCCTCCGCCCCGTCGCCTGTCGCCCCCGTGGAACCGCCCGTGCCGGCGACCGACAGCAGTCTCGCGACTCCCGCAACGTCTCTGCAACCGCCTTCAGACTCGGGGACGGTTCGGTCTGTTGCCGCAGGGGCCCGGAATGCTGAGGCCTCGGCCGGCCCTACCGATTCGCTGGCCGCGAAGACTCCATCTTCGGTTGCCTCGGATCAGGGGAGTGTCGTGATCACGGGGGCTGACCGTGGGACCGCCGCCCCGTTTGCATCGCTTGCCGCGGCCTGCAGTGCCGCTGTCGATGGGGATGTGATCGAACTGCGCTACAATGGCCGCCGTGAGGAGAAGCCGCTGGTGCTCACCGGTCGGCAGGTTACGATCCGCGCGGGGGAAGGGTTTGAGCCGGTGGTCGTCTTCCGACCAACGGAGGTCGACCCGATCCGGTATTCCCGCAGCATGGTCACCTCGACCGGCAGTCAGTTGAAGATGAGCAGCGTGGCGTTGGAGTTGGAGATTCCCCGGGAAGTCCTGGCCGATAGCTGGGCGTTGTTTCAGGTGAGCGAGGGGCAGGATCTCAATCTGGAAAAGTGTTCGCTGGCGATTCGCAACGCGTCGGACCAGCAGACGGCATATCATCCGGAGGTGGCGTTTGTCCGACTCAAATCGGCCCTGGCGGCCGACGCGGTGCTGGGCGGCGAGGTCACGCCAGCACGCCGTGCCTCCATCACGCTTGTGGATGCTGTTGCCCGGGGAGAGGCGGTCTTTCTCCACGTGGACGACTTGCGGCCGGCGAGTCTGACCTGGCGCAACGGCCTGCTGGTGACCACGGAACAATTGCTGGTCACCGATGGCGGCGATCGCGACCCCTTGCCGGAGGAGGCGATCCAACTCGACCTGCAACACTTGACGTCCGTGGTCCGCGCTGGGCTGTGCAGTCTGAACCAGACGGAGTTTGCGTCGCACCCCTGGCCGCTCCAGGTCCACGCCACCGGGTGCATCTTCATGGCCGCAGCGGCCAGTCCGCTGATCGAGCAGGTGGGGGTCGCTGACGTCGCCGAGGCGCTGGCACGACTTGCGTGGCGCGGCGAGAACAACTTCTATGAAGGGTTCACCGTGTTTTGGCAGATCCGGCAACTCGGCTCCAACGCCGCATCGCAGGTGATGACCTTTGACCATTGGCAGAACTACTGGCAGCCGGAGCGGGAGAGCGAGCCCCATTGGAACCAGGTCCAGTGGCGGCAGTTGCCTGCCGCCTCCCGGCCCGTGAACCAGCACCTCCCGGCGGACTACGCCTTGCGAAGCACGAATGATCCGGCCCTCGGCGCAGGCGGTGATAATCACGATGCAGGCTTCCAGGCCCAGCGTCTGCCGCCGCTGTCTGTGGAGAAGCGGGACGAACTCTAGATCATCCCCCGACGAGGCCGGAGTTGACAGAACCCTCTGGCGGTCAGTAGGATTGGCCTGTTCTGGGCGGTTAGCTCAGTTGGTTAGAGCGCAGCCCTTACAAGGCTGAAGTCATCCGTTCGAGTCGGATACCGCCCACTAAATTGTCGTGTCAATTGACTTTACGGCAACAGGATCACGTTCTGTTGCCGTTTCTGTTTGGGGCCGCATCGCGGTGATCGTTTACCCCCATCTCCATGCTCCTGGGGCTGGACGGGTCCCAACTCGCAGAGATTGTCTGCAGACTTCTGGTGGTCGGGATTGCGGCTCCTCGGGTGTTTCAGATAATGAACACCGTGTGTCGGGCCCTGCGTCATCGGGGCCACGCAACAGGAGGAATCGTGGGGATCCCCACCGAGGAGGCGATTGGATGGGCGGCACGACTCGACGTTCGTTCCTGCAGGCCGGGGCCCTGGGCGCCGGGGCCGTCGCCTGCAATTGGATTTTGCCCGAAGGATGGTTGACGATGGCCCGAGGCGAGGCGAACGCGTACTTTGAGTCCGGATTTGGGATTACTGACAACTTGTGCCACCGGCTCTTGGAACAGGCCCTGAGCAAAGGTGGGGATTACGCCGATCTGTATTTCGAACACAAGATCGTCAACGCGTTGGTCCTCGAAGATGGCCAGGTGAATCAGGCCTACGGCAGCGTGGACCTGGGCGTGGGGATCCGCACGGTCAAGGGCGACCAGGTGGGCTACGCGTTTACCCAGGACCTGACCGAGGCGGCGATGCTGGCTGCCGCAGCCACCGCGGCGACGATTGCTAATGCGGCAGCGGGAAAGGTCGCGCCACAGTTTGTCCCGGTTCAGGGCGGCAACTACTACCCCCCCGACACGCTCTTCTCCGCCGTCCCCGTGTCGGCCAAGCTGCCGCTGGTGCAGGCGGTGAACGACAAGTGTTTCGCCCGCTCGAAACTCGTGGCCAAGGTCAACTGCGGCTTGCGCGACGAGCAGAAGGCGATCATGGTCGTCACGAGCGACGGTCAGAAGGCCGCGGATCTGTTGCCTCGCAGTGCCTTGTATGCGAGCGTCGTGGCCGAAAAGGACGGCCGACGCGAGCAGGCCCGATGGGACCTGGGCGGGCGCCGCTGGTTCTCCTTCTTCACCCCCGAGGTGGTCGATCGGGTCGTCGAGAAGGTGATCGCTAACGTGCTGACGCTCTTCGAGGCCGTGCAGCCGCCGGCCGGCGAAATGCCGGTGGTTCTCGGCCCGGGCGTCACCGGCGTGCTGCTGCACGAGGCGATCGGCCACGGGATGGAGGCCGATTTCAACCGCAAGAAGATCTCCACTTACGCCACCATGCTCGGCAAGAAAGTGGCCGAGCCGTTCGTGACGATCGTCGACGACGGGACCAACCCGAACCTGACCGGCTCGATCAACTTCGACGACGAGGCCACGGTGAGCCAGAAGACCGTGCTGGTCGACCGTGGCACGTTGACCGGCTATTTGCACGATCGGATTTCCGCCCGGCACTATCAGGTGCCGCCCACGGGCAACGGACGTCGCGAAAGCTATCGCCACTATCCGGTGCCGCGTATGCGCAACACCTACATGCTCCCCGGCCCCGCCTCGCCGGACGACGTGATCAAAAGCGTCAAGCACGGGATTTATGTCCAAGAGGTGTCCAACGGCCAGGTCAAGATCGGCGAAGGCGATTTCGCCTTCTATGTGTCGCAAGGCCGGATGATCGAGAACGGCCGTCTGACCGCGCCGATCAAGGATATGAACATCATGGGCAATGGTCCGAAGATGCTGCTCAACGTGGGCATGGTGGCCAACGACCTCCAGATGGCCGAAAACAGCATGGCCAACTGCGGCAAGGATGGGCAATCGGTCCCGGTGTCGTTCGGCATGCCGACCGTGCTGGTGCACTCGATGACCGTGGGCGGAACGAAGCAACAAGGAGCGGGACGATGAAGAACGACATGCTGGACCTGTGTGCCTGGACGATCGAGCAGGCCAGACAGGCCGGGGCCAATCAGTGCAAGGTGACGGTCAGCCGCTCACGGTCCGTGGATCTGAATTATCGCGAGCGGAAACCGGAGACGGTCAAGGAGGCGACCGAGCAGTCGCTGTCGCTGCACGTGTATGCCGAGGGGAAGTACTCCGCCCAGGGCACGGCCGACCTGCGAAAAGAGTCGTTGCGGCAGTTCGTTGCCAACGCTGTGGCCACGACCCGACTCTTGGCCGAAGATCCACACCGAAGCCTGCCCGATCCGAAGTACTACGAGGGGCGGGCAACGTTGGACCTGAAGATCAACGATCCCACCTACCCCCAGTGGTCGCCCGACGCTCGGCACGCCTTGGCCCGCGCGGTTGAGGAGGCCTGCCTGACCACGGGGGGCGACAAGGTGATCTCCGTCACGGCCGGCGTCTACGACGAGTTCCATGAGTCGGCCGTGATGAGCAGCAATGGCCTGGAAGGGGTGACGTCGTCGACCGGCTACTCGGCCGGCGCGACGATGACCGCCCGCGATGCGGGCGACCGGCGTCCAGCCGGCTACTACTATGTGGCCGCCCGGAACCGCCAATCGCTCCCCGATGCCGCGCTGGTCGGCCGGACCGCCGCCACGCGGACCCTGGCCATGCTCGGCGCCAAAAAGGTGCGCACGGAAACCCTGCCGATCATCATCGAGAACCAGAGCGTTGCTCGCGTGTTGCGTGGGCTCGTCGGGGCCCTCTCTGGCTCGGCCATTCAGCAGAAGCGGTCGTTCCTGGCCGACAAGAAGGAGCAGAGCATCGCCAGTCCTCAGTTGACGCTGGTCGACGACCCTCTGTTGATCGCCGGACTGGCCAGCGGACTCTACGACGGCGACGGTTTCGCCTCGCGCCGGCGGACCGTGCTCGAGGCCGGGGTGCTCAAGGAGTTCTACGTCGACTGGTACTACAGCCGCAAGTTGGGCTGGGAGCCGACCACCGGAGGCTCAAGCAATCTGCTGATTCCGCCCGGCCGCCGTTCGGTCCCAGAGATCATGAAGGACCTCGGCCGCGGAATCCTCGTCAACGGCTTCCTTGGCGGCAACTCGAATTCCACCACGGGCGACTTTTCCGTGGGGATCAGCGGGCAGCTGTTCGAGAACGGCCAGCCCGTGCAGGCCGTGGCCGAGATGAACATCGCCGACAACCACCTCTCGTTCTGGTCGAAACTGGTCGAAACGGCCAACGACCCGTGGACCTACAGCTCGTGGCGCATGCCGAGCCTCGTGTTCCGCGACGTGGTGGTGGCTGGCGCGTAGCGACGCGATCGTACAGGGAGACCTCCGAGCCGGGCCGTGTCGGCCCGGTTGTCTGGGCCCGCCGGCTCGAACCCGCGCGGCAGGAATCCTCACGCAACCGGCGTCGCCAGGTGTTGACGGATCGTCGCCAGCAAGATCGCCCGGTCGATCGGCTTGCTGATGTAGTCGTTACACCCGGTATCCAGGCAACGTTGGCGGTCGTCGGACATTGCGTGGGCGGTCAAGGCGAGGATTGCCCCCGTGTACCCTTGGTCTCGGAGCCGCCGGGTGGCGTCGTAGCCATCAAGGATGGGCATCTGCATGTCCATCAAGATGACGTCGAATGGCATCCCTTGGTCGCGGGCAGCGGTGGCCAACTCGACGGCCACCTGACCATTCTCCGCCACCACTACTTCCGCGCCGGCTTTCTTGAGGATCAATGCGATCAGGCGTTGATTGTCGGGGCCGTCCTCCGCCAGCAGGATGCGGCACTGCAGGCGAGTGGAACTGCCGGCAACGGGCGGCGGCTTGGT
>JBDKTH010000084.1:0-7346 GCA_039680305.1 Thermoguttaceae bacterium
TCAACGGCCAGTTCGTCTTCCAGATGGGTCCCTTGGATCAGGGCTTCTGGCCGGACGGGCTGTACACGGCCCCGACCGACGCGGCCCTACGCTATGACATCGAGGTGGCCAAGCAGTTGGGCTTCAACATGGCCCGCAAACATGTGAAGATCGAGCCGGAGCGGTGGTATTACTGGTGCGACAAGCTCGGCTATCTCGTGTGGCAGGACATGCCCAGCGCGAACAACAAGACGCCCGAGTCGAAAGCGCAGTTCCATCGCGAGCTGACGCGGTTGGTCGAGGGTTTTGGCAATCACCCGTCGGTCATCATGTGGGTCGTGTTCAACGAGGGCTGGGGCCAGCACGACACGGAGCGCTACGTCGACCTGGTCAAAAAGCTCGATCCCAGCCGCGTGGTGAACAACGCCAGCGGCTGGACCGACATGAAGTGCGGCGACGTCAGCGACATGCATCGCTATCCGGGCCCGGGTGCCCCGGCGCCGGAGTCGCGTCGGGTGATCGTGCTCGGCGAATTCGGCGGGCTAGGGCTGGGCGTCGACGGCCACACCTGGACCCAAAAGGCCTGGGGCTACCGCGGCATGGCCAGCGCGACCGAGTTGACCCAGCGTTACCTGAGCCTGTTGCGCGGCGTCTGGGGCCTTGAGGAGTCGACCGGCCTATCGGCGGCGGTCTATACCCAGATCACCGATGTGGAGACCGAATGCAACGGGCTTCTGACCTACGATCGGGCGCTCGTCAAGGTGGATGCGCCGCGCGTAGCGGCCGCCAACCGCGGCAAACTTCCTCGCCAGATCCCGGTCGTCCCCACGTCGCAGGCCGAGGGGGTTCCGTGGCGGTATACGCTCCAATCGCCGGTCGACGGCTGGTTCAAGCCCGACTACGATGATTCCTCGTGGAAAACGGGGCCCGGCGGGTTCGGCACCAAGAAGACGCCCGGGGCGGTCGTGCGCACCGAGTGGAAGACGGCTGACATCTGGCTCCGCCGGCCGTTGGAGTTGCCGGCGGTGAAGCCGGAAGAGTTGTCGCTCTTGGTCCACCACGACGAAGACGTGGAGATCTACCTCAACGGCGTGCTGGCGGCCAAGGCCACCGGCTACACGGTCGACTATGAAGAGGTCTCGCTGAAGCCCGAGGCGATCGCCGTGCTGCGTCCTGGTAAGAACGTCGTGGCGGTCCACTGCCGCCAGACCAAGGGCGGGCAGTATATTGACCTAGGCGTGGTCCGGACGGTCGGCGGCGAGTGAACAGGCTCGCCGGGTGGCACCCAGCCCCCGGGCATCATGACCGGTCCGAAGGGCGTCGCGTGCGGCGCCGGTCGATCGGAGAGGTGCATGGGGCTTGACGGTCCCGGCGCGGGGCAGCGGGACGGTTGGGCGTGTCGGTCGGCCATCGCTCGCGCTCGCGCATGGCGCGGACGTGGCACAAGAGGCAAGGCATCATGACCAGCCCGCCGCAGCCTGGGCAACGAGTCAACGGGCCCTCTGGGGCGGCGAAGCCCGGGTCGGGGTTTTGATCAGGGCCTGGTTCGAGCCGCTTGCCCAAGGCAATGGCGTTGACCGTGCCCCGACTGACGCCCAATTGCCGGGCGATCGTGCGCTGCGAGAGATGCCCGGAGTCCAACAAACGCTTGATCTCTTCTACCACGGCCGGCGTAATCATCGCGTAGCCTCCCCTTCGTCCGTGTTGCCTTCCTCCGGCCAGAAATCCGTATAGTCCGGCTCGGCCGAGTCCCGCGGGCCGCCGCGTTCCCAGGTGGCCCAGAATGCCTCATCTTCCACCGTCAGGTCGAACCCCCAGGTGCCCGATTCGTCCTTCCGATCGTCAGCCGGCTCGCCACGGACTGTCGCTGCCCGATCGCCCTGCGCTGGGTTGCCCCTTGAGCGCCGCTTGGTTCCCATGGTCGTGCCCTCTGCGTCCTGAATGACCAATGCCCGTCACCAACGACGGCATGCACGGTAACACAAAAGGTACATATCTTCAATCAACCTTTTGGCCACTTTATGTACCTTTTATGCGCGCCTGCCGGCCGTTTCTGGGTGGATTCCCCGCCGCCAGCGGGGGCGTGCGGAAGCTGGGGTGACTTTGCCGCTGCGACTTCGTCGACGGCGTAAGCTCTGCCGCCGATGGCTTTCGCAGCGAGTATCCCCGTCGCAGTGCCCGCCGGGAGATGACTCCAGCCCGTCTTCGAGTGAAACCGATGAAGATGCAGCAGAGAGGAAAAAGAGAGAAGTCGGTGAAGACAGCTGGAGACGGTAAAGGATAATCGCGATGGTACCGATTGATCTGATGCAAGTCTTGTTGGGCCTGACGTTTCTGGGCGTCTGGACGATGGCGGGGGTCATCGTCGTCCGGGATCGGTAACCAACCGGACCGAAGGTTCACGAGGACGGGGGTCTGTTTCCCACGGCCGGCCTGAGATTCAGGCCGGGTGTGCGAGACGGGCCCCTGTCTTCTTTTCTTGGTCCCCAACGGCCCCCCAGGTACGCTTCGGCCGGAGGCCTCTTTTTTCCCGGAACTCTTGCATCGCCCCCGCCGTTGGTGTTCACTAGAAGCCATCTGGCGAGGGCGTCGCGTCCCCGCCGGGCCATCGTTCTCCCACCCTGCACACACCCTGCTGCCTTCCGAGGAGATCTGCTGATGCAAGCTCATTGCTTGATGCTCCTGATTGGTCTTGCCGGTGCCGGCCACGATCAACTCATCGATGAATTCCAGTATGCCGACGCCCAAGCGGCACGCCAGGCGTGGACGGCTTCGAGCCGCACGCCGGCCGTGGACGTGGCCAAGGACGGCGCTCGGACGGTCGTCGAGTTCAAGACGCCGTTCCAGGCCGATCCGAAGCTGGAACGAACGATCCTCGATCGCAATGTGAAGCTCAACCTGGCCGTGCCGGGCCAGTTCACGCTGGAACTGAAAGCCGAGGATCCGGAAGCGGTCGGCAACGTGAGCCTCTATTTCCGCAGCGGCAAGGGCTGGTATTCGGGCGGTCAGGGGCTGGCGAAGAAGGGCTGGCAGCGGCTGGTCTTCTCCAAGGCCGCCTTCCACGTGGAAGGAGAGCCGGCCGGTTGGCACAAGATCGACGGGGTGCGGATCTCTGTCTGGCGCGGCCAAGCCAAGGATTCTTCCGTGCGATTGGGCCAGCTTGCGGCGACTTGGAATGACGTGGCGTTGGTGATCCCCGCCGCGCACGCCTACAAGGACTATCCCGAACGGGACGCCGCCATGGACTCGGCCGAACGCGTGGCCGGAATGCTCAACGACCTGGGCCTGGGCTCCGACGCGATCGAAGACGCGGCCTTGTCCCAGGGCGCGCTGGGCGACCGCAGCGTGGCGATCCTCGCCTACAATCCGCGGGTCAACGACGATGCGATCGCCGCGTTGGAGAAGTTCATCGGCTCGGGCGGGAAGGTGTTGGCTTGCTACTCGATCCCGCCGCGTCTGGCCAAAGCGATCGGCATGGCGAAATCCAAGTACGTCGGACAGAAGCAGCCGGGGTTCTTTGCGGAGATGCGTTTTGACGCCAGCGATATTCCCGGCCTGCCCAAGTGCGTACGTCAGGCCTCGTGGAATATCAACGCCTTTGAGCCGGCCGGGCACAACGCCCGGGTGATCGGCCGCTGGTTCGATGCCGACGGCAAGCCGACCGGTCTGCCGGCCATGCTCCTGAGCGACAACGGCGCATTCCTGACGCACATCTTCCTGTCCGACGACCAGGCCGGCAAGCAGCAGCTCCTGGCCGCGATCCTCGGACGCCTCCACGAGCCGCTCTGGGATCGCATGACCCAGAGCAAGATGGCCACCATGGGCAAGATCGGCCATCTCGACACGCTGGCCGACTTGGAGCAATACGTCAACGCCAGCCAAAAGGCGGCCGCGATCGAGCAACTCCAGGTCGCATTGAAGGCCAAGGAGACCGCGGAAAAGCAGTACGCCGCGAAGGCCTATGCCGACGCGATCCAGCAGGCCTGCCAGGCCCGGAAGCTGTTGGCCGACGCCTACCTGCGCACGGCGTCGAGTCCGGCGAAGGAAGGCCGAGCGATTTGGAACCACTCGGGCACGGGCGCCTATCCGGGCGACTGGGACCGCACGGCCAAGGAGCTGGCGGCCGGGGGCTTCAACATGGTCCTGCCCAACATGCTCTGGGGCGGCCTGGCCCATTACGCCAGCGACATTCTCCCGCGCAGCAAGACCTTTGAGCAGCACGGCGACCAGATCGCCCAGTGCGTGGCGGCGGCCAAGAAGCATGGGCTGGAGGTGCACGTCTGGAAGGTGAACCACAACCTGTCGAACGCCCCGAAGAGCTTCATCGACAAACTCCGTAGCGAAGGCCGGCTCCAGAAACCGGCCCGGGGCAAGTCGCAAGACTGGCTCTGCCCGTCGCATCCGGAGAATCTTAAGCTGGAAGTGGACAGCATGCTCGAAGTGGCGAGCAAGTACGATGTCGACGGGCTGCACTTCGACTACATCCGTTATCCCAGCGGCGAGTATTGCTACTGCGACGGCTGCCGCGAGCGGTTCCAGGCCCAGACCGGCTTGAAAGTGGCCAACTGGCCCGAGGACTGCTACTCCGGCAAGCTGAAGGAGCGGTACCGCGATTGGCGATGCGAGCAGATCACGCGTCTGGTAAAGACGGTCCACGACGAGGCGAAGAAGCTCAAGCCGCAGATCAAGATCTCGGCCGCCGTGTTCAGCCGCTATCCCGACTGCCGCACGGGAGTCGGCCAGGACTGGGTCGCGTGGGTCAAGGCTGGGTATCTCGACTTCCTCTGCCCGATGGACTACACGCAGAGCGACATGACGTTCACCAACATGGTGAGCAGCCAGATGGAGCTCATCCAAAACCGGATCCCGGTCTACCCGGGCATCGGCGCCTGGCGATTGAACACGGCCGATCGCGTCGTCAGCCAGATCCTCGGCGCCCGCGCGCTCAAGGCCCAGGGCTTCACGGTCTTCGACCTCAACGAAGGCGCGATCAAGGAGATCGTCCCCGGCATCGGCCTCGGCGCCGGCTCGCAGAAGGCAAAACCGTGGTAAGAAATGATGAATGATAAAGGATGAATGATGAATGGAAAATGGTCATTGCTGACTGCTCATTGCTGATTGCTGATTTGCCACAGCCGCGTTGAGGCGTGCTTGCCGCTTCGCGGTCGGTTTGGCTGTCTTCACGAAAGGTGCGTTTATGTCTCGCCATGCGTCGCTTCTTCTGACGATCGTCTTGGTCCTTGTCTCCTCGCCGCTCGCGTTTGGCGAGTCGCCGCTCAATGGCGATTTCACCAAAGGTGGCGAACAGCCGGAGGGGTGGAAACTAGAGGGCGGCCAGGGACGCTGGGTCGATCGGCAGATCCTGGAAGTCAGCGGCAACGGCGAAGACTCTTGCCATTGGCGCAGCGCGGCGTGCAACCTTGCGCCCGGCTCGCTGTACCATTTCGAGATGCGGGCGCGGCGTCCCAGCGGCAGCGGCTCGGCGGTCGCCGGTCCGAATTGCGTCAATCGGGATTACTACGAGGTGCCGAGCGACTGGAAGTGGTTGGGCCACGTGTTCCGCGCGCCGGACAAGCCGGCGGGGACTTACTTGCGTGTTGGCCAGTGGCACGCCCAAGGCTCGCTCCAGTTCGACGCCGTGCGGCTCACGCCATGTTTGCCGGTCTTCAAGTCGACGGGCGGCCTCTTGCTGGGCGATGGCGAGACGATCCGCGACGGCAAGTATCAGTTCTTGGGGACCTACGCCGGCCTGGGGAGCAATTTCCACCGCACGCTCGTAAGCGCCACCGCCAGTTTCAACAGCGACCGCTGGGGCTTTGGAGGCGACAGCCAGATTACGTATCGCTTCATGCTCCCCGGCTATCGGTTCCTCGATGGGAGCGTAGGATTCACGGTCAACCATCATACCAAGGGCGGCTGCGTGGCCGAGGTGAGCCGCGACCAGAAGCAGTGGCATGCGCTGTGCAAGCAGGACGGGCTCGGCTCCGGTCAGGCCACGGTGCCCAGCGAACTGCTGCCGGCCCGGGTGCTCTTCCTCCGCCTGCGCACGGCAACGCCGCAGAGTTCGTTCCAGGTCAATCGGGTGGAATTCCAGGCGAAGCTGAGCGGCACGCCGCCGGATGCCAGCGGCAAGACGAGCTTCGCCGACCTGCAAAGCACCAGCCCTGAACTGACGATCGACGCGATCACGCTCGACTGCCGCGACGCGACCGACCCAGGGGCGTTCCAGATCGTGGCGCGGAACACCACGTCGAACGCGATGACGGCTACGCTTACGGTCGAGTTCTCGCAGGACGGGAAACCGACCGACCGGCCATCGGCCTCGCCTACGGCCGGGGAACCGGCAGCCGCGCCGCCGACCACGCCCGTGGAGGTGAAGGCCAAGGGGACGCTCAAGTACTGCGCCTTCATGCCGAGCGTTCCCGGCGATCATCAATTCACCTTGACCCTAAAACCCGCCGGCGGCCAACCGGTCAAGCTGACGCTGATGGTCACGGTGCCCGATTACTACCGGACCGACTATGGGCAATTGATCGCCGGCGCCTCGGGCACGACGGCGGTCTGGTGGTGTGAGGCGACGCACAAGATCGCGCGCAAGCGGCTCCAGCCCACGGCCTCGGCGCCGGCAGCGAGCCTGGCCGCGGCGAAGAACGATCGCGAGGCGGTGCAGATCGTGGTCCGCCCCAACGAGCCGCTCAACGGCCTGACGGCCACGGCCGGCGCGCTGGCGGGTCCGGCGGGCGCCGTGATCTCTGCGGAAAACGTCAAGATCCTCCAGGTCTACTATCATTTCGTCGACCATCCGACCGATCGCACGGGCGTACGCGACTTCTGGCCCGATGCTTTGCCGTCGTTGGACAAGCCGATCGACGTCGCAGCGCGCGAGAATCAGCCGCTGTGGGTCCTGGTCCACGTGCCGGCCGACGCCAAGGCGGGCGACTACGCGGGCAAGGTCGAGTTGAAAGCCGAGGGCTGGGCGGCCACGGTGCCCGTGCGCCTGCACGTCTGGAATTACACGCTGCCCGAGCGGAACCACCTCGCCACGGCCTTTGGCCTGTCGCCGGGAGAGATCTTCCGCTATCACCAGTTGAAGACCGAGGCCGATCGGCGCAAGGTACTCGATCTGTACTTCCAGAGCTTTGCCGAGCACCGGATCAGTCCCTACGATCCCACGCCGCTGGATCGGATCCGCGTGAAATTCCTGCCCGAGGCCAATCCGCCCCGGGCCGAGGTCGATTTCACGGCCTTTGATGCGGCGATGACCCGGGCCGTCGACAAATTCCACTTCACCAACCTCCGGCTGCCGATCGAAGGGATGGGCGGCGGCACGTTCCACGAACGCCATGAGCCGCAGATCGAAAAATTCG
>JBDKTH010001258.1:0-2713 GCA_039680305.1 Thermoguttaceae bacterium
GTGGGGCACGGCTCGTATCGCCTATGTCGGCGGGAGCATGGGGAGCCGCGGCGGCCAGAATATGCTCGAGCCGGCCGCATACGGTGCGGCCGTCTCCTTTGGGCCAAACACCTGGAACTTCCGCGACATCGTCGCCACGGTGCTCGCCCACGAAGCGGCCCTGGTTGTCCACGACGGCGACGAGTTGACGGCCTTCGTTCGACGCGCCTTGAAGGACCCCCAATGGGCGGCCACGCTTGGCGAGCGAGCCCGGAGCCTGGTGAAGAGCCAGCTTGGGGCGACCCGACGGACTGTGGAACTGTTGGCCGGTCTTGTGGCGTCACAAGCCGAGAAA
Source organism: Thermoguttaceae bacterium (assembly GCA_039680305.1). Classification (GTDB taxonomy): domain Bacteria; phylum Planctomycetota; class Planctomycetia; order Pirellulales; family Thermoguttaceae; genus JBDKTH01. Next base: position 335 of record JBDKTH010001258.1, read on the forward strand.
CCCGCCGACCGAGTGGCGGCATAGGTTTCTTGGGGTCGTTCCCCCCGTACGGTTCCCTTCCTGAGAATTGTCCGTGAAACATCCCCAGTCTGCTTGCGACCAGGGCGGGGGACGGCCTATAATGACTCGCTTGAATTCGGCAGGCGGCAGAGTGGTTTCTCCCGTGATTTCAACGCTTCTGATATCGAGCTGATGATATCTGTCTTGAAAGGAGGACAGGTCCGTGGCGAAGGGAAAGTACTTGTTTACCAGTGAAGCAGTGAGCATGGGTCATCCAGACAAGCTGGCTGACCAGATCTCGGATGGCATTCTGGATGCCCTGATCGCTCAGGATCCCTATAGCCGCGTCGCCTGCGAGACCCTGGTGACCACGGGAATGGCGATGATCGCGGGCGAGATCACCACCAAGGCCGTGACGAACTATCCGGACGTCGTGCGGGATGTGATCCGCGACGTGGGCTACACCGACGACGAGATGGGCATCAACGCCAGCACCTGCGCCGTGCTGGTCGCCTTGGACCGGCAGAGTCCCGACATTGCCATGGGCGTGGACGACAACGCCACCACGGGCAAGGAGATCGGCGCCGGCGATCAGGGCCTGATGTTCGGCTACGCCTGCGACGACACGCCCGAACTGATGCCGCTGCCGATCGCCCTGGCCCACCGGATCCTCAACCGGCTGACCGAGATCCGCAAGCAGGGCACCGTGGCTTGGATCCGCCCGGACAGCAAGAGCCAGGTGACCGTGGAATTCGACGGCTACAAGCCGGTGCGGATCGACACGGTGGTCGTCTCCACGCAGCACTCGCCGGAGGTGACCCAGAAGGACATCCGTCAGTTCGTGATCGACAATGTCGTGCGTCCGATCCTGCCGGCCGAACTGGTCAACGGCGAGATCACCTATCACGTCAATCCGACCGGCCGGTTCGTCACCGGCGGCCCGCACGGCGACTGCGGCCTCACCGGCCGGAAGATCATCGTCGACACCTACGGCGGCTGGGCTCGCCATGGCGGCGGCGCGTTCAGCGGCAAGGACCCGACGAAGGTCGATCGCAGTGCGGCCTACATGGCCCGTCATGTGGCCAAGAACGTCGTTGCTTCCGGGCTGGCCGATCGTTGCGAAGTCCAACTGGCCTACGCGATCGGCGTGGCCGAGCCGGTGAGCATCCACATCGACACCCAGGGCACCGGCCGGGTCAGCGAACAGCGTCTCTGCGAAGTGGTGCGGGACGTGTTCCCCCTGACGCCCGGCGGCATCATCAAGTATCTCGACCTGCGCCGACCGATCTATCGGCTGACCGCTTCCGGCGGGCATTTTGGACGCAGCGAGCCGGAGTTCACGTGGGAGAAGACCGACCGGGCTGGAGAGTTGGCCAAGGCGGCCCGGTGAGACTCACTCGTAATTGCAAATTGAAAATTGCAGATTGAAAACTGCAAATTGAAGATTGACGTTGAGGAAAGGCCCGCTCTTGGGGCTGCCGACCTGTTGCGATGGGCGGTGGGCGCTGGAGGGGGCCTTTTGCTTGTTGCCGCCGGCGTGTTGGGCTCGCGGCGGCTGGCCGGAGCCTTGACGCAGCCGCTTCAGTGGGCGTCGCTGCTTGTGGTCGCGGTCGTGCTCGTCACGACCGCGGCCGCCCTTCGGCTCGGGCGACGTGCCTTGACCACGAGCCACGCGCCGCATGCGGTGGACCCGCTCGCCGCGATCACTTCTGCCGCCGTGGTGCTCGTTGCTCTCTCGCTCAGCCTGCCCGGCACGTCGTGGAGTACGCTGGCGGTCTTCTGGCTGCTTGTGGCGGCTGAAGAGGCGTGGGCGTGGCGGCATTGGTGGCGGGGGAAGCCTGTCGATCGTTCGCCACCTCCGTTATCCGAGCCATCTTCGCAATCCGAGCCGGGCCGTGTCGGCCCGGAACCGGGGCGGCACGCCCCGGCTCGGATGAATGATGCCGCGCTCGACGTCGAGAATCACGTCGATGAAGTGGAGCGAGAGGAGGCGAGCGAGGAGACGGAAGTCGCTGGGGTCGCTGCTGACGAGCCGCCGGCCGAGAATGTGACCCAGCAGTTGACCCGGAGTCAGGCTGCCGACGGGAGCGAGACGCTCGTCGGTTGGCTCCGGGTGGCCTTGGCCGCTGGACAGCGGAACACGAACGTTCATGTGGCCTTTTGTCCGCCCTTTGTCCGCACGCCGCAAGTGACGGTGGAGCAACTTGACGGCCCGGAGACGCGGATTAAAGTCGTGCAGGTTCTGCCCTACGGCGTCCGGTGCGATCTGAAACTGGCCGGGCCGAGCGACGTGCCGGCCAACATCCTGCTGCAACTCTCGGCACACGCCGAACCTAGTCCGCGCCCGGCGTCCCCGGTTCGCACCTCGGCAGGCGAAGT
>JBDKTH010000812.1:0-2873 GCA_039680305.1 Thermoguttaceae bacterium
CGGAAAAGCCGAAGAAAGCCAAACGAAAGAAGAAAGCCAACACGGAGGAAAACGCCATCCCACAGCTGCCGTTTAGCGAGCCGGAAGATGACTGAAGAAGAGAAGCCGATCGCGTGCCTTTCTCCCTACGTTGGTGCCCGCACCTCATCCAACGGTCCGATCGTCACGGTGGCGCCGCGGGTCAACGGATACTGTTTGAGCACGGCCGTCACTTCATCGAGGGTCAGAGCGGCCACGGCGTCGATATCGTCTCGCACGGAGCGTTATTGGCGGCGTTGGATCCAGTCGCTTCCCACGGTGAAGAGGCGGCCGCGGGGACGCTCGCTGGACAACACGACGCGGGAGGCGACTTTGTTCTTCGCCTGGGTCAGTTCGTCTTCGGTGATGCCTGTCTCCTGGGCTGCCCGGTAGACGTCGGCGATCCGCTGGAGGTTGTCGGCGGCTTCTTCCGGTTCGCAGCTCATGTAAGTGCCGAACACGCCTGCTCCATCGTATTCGTAATGGCTGAGACTGACCTGTTCGGCCAGGCCCGGATCGACCAGTTCCCAGTAGAGCCGGCTGCCGGAGTCGTCGCCCAGCATGAGGGCCAGGAGCTTGGCCGCATACCGGTCGGCATCGGTGGCGTTGGGGCCGGCGGTCAGGTGGATCGCGTACTGTTGGGTCGAGGTCTCCTTGTGGAGCGACTGGAAGACATCGTGAGGTTTGGCTGGTCCGATCTCTCGTCCGGCTTCCACGGGTTCCCACGCCCCACAGTATCGCTCGAGGCTGCGCACAAGAGCCTCGAAATCCACCTGGCCGGCGGCGGCGAGAACGATATTGCCCGGGCTGTAGCGGCGGCGGAAGTAGTCGCGCATCTGGTCGGCGGTGAGGTTGCCGACGGTTGTTTCCGTGCCCAGCACGCTCCGGGCCAGCGGATGGCCGTCTAAGAAGAGGGCCCGGCATTTCTCGTCGGCCCCGAACGGCGGCTGATCATCGTACATCCGGATCTCTTCGATGATCACCTTCTTCTCGGTGTTGAAGTCGTCCTCACGCAGGCTGGGGCGGAGGATGTCGGCCAGGAGGTTCAAGGCCCCGTCTTGATATTCGGGGAGGATCGCCGCATAGAAGACCGTGCTCTCTTCGCTGGTGAACGCATTGTAGTGCGCCCCCATCTCGTCGAACTCACGGTTGACATCGTCGGCCGAACGCGTCGGCGTCCCCTTGAAAACCATGTGTTCGAGGAAGTGGCTCACTCCGGCAATGGCGTCGATCTCGTCGCGCGAGCCGGTCTTCACGAAGAAGCCCAGCGCGGTCGAGTAGGCGTCGCCGTTGCACTCGGCCACGATTTCCAGTCCGTTCTTCAGGGTATGCTTACGAAACTCCAACGGGCACCTCCAACTCACTGGGACCGAGCGTGACGAACGTGAAGTCCGCCGGCGGATGCTCGGCTAGATAGGCATTGATACTCTCGCAGGTCAGGGCCTCGATCCGCTGGTTGATCTCCTCCAGCGTCTGCACTCGGCCCAGGTGATACCAGTCGCGCGTCACCGCGGCACTGCGGGCGGAACTCGATTCTTGCTGCATGATCAAGGCGCTCTTAATCCGGGCCTTGAGTCGCGACAACTCCTCGGACTCGATCCCTTTGCCCAGCCGCACCAGTTCCCCGACCATCACGTCGACGGTCTCTTGGGCGCGCTCGGCACTGCTGCCGGCATAGCAGAACACGCCGGCCATCTCCCGCAGGGTGTGATAGACGGCGTAGACGGTGTAGCACAGTCCGCGCCGCTCGCGGACCTCGGTGAACAGCCTCGCGCTCATGCCACCGCTGAGCACGCCCACGCCCGCCCAGGCCTGATAGTAGTCGGGATGGCGATAGGGCACGCTCGGATAGGCAATGCCGATCTGCGTTTGGCTTGCTTCAAAGGGGACGTGGTCGTATTTCTTCGTGGCAGGCTCCACGACGATGTCGGGCTCCTTGCCCGGCTGCCAATCGCCGAGGAGTTGTCCAACGGTGTCCTTGAGGGTTTCCCACTCGAACCGTCCGGCCACGCCGACGATTGCCCCATTCGGCCGGTAGCACCGGGCGAACTGCTGGCGGATGTCGTCGATCGTGGTCTTCTCGACCGCCGGGAGGTCGCCCTGGGAGGGCCGGCCCCAGGGGGCGGGATAATAGTCGCGACGCAACTCGATCATCACCTTTTGCGCCGGCTCGTCGTCCACGGCCCGAAGCTCTTGCACCATCGCCTGGCGGCCGGACTCCAGTTGGTCGGCGGGCAAGTGCGGGCGACAGAGCACATCGGCGTAGATCGCCAGGGCTGCCGGCAGGTTGGCGGCCACGGTCGCTCCGCTGTACTTCGTGTGGGCGTCGGTGACCGATTCGCTCCGTTCCACGCCCAGGTTGTCCAGGTCCTGGATAAACTGGCGGCTGTCGCGGGGACCTGCCCCACGCAGCATCATTTCACAGGTGAAGCTGCTCAACCCGCTACGATCGGGCGGATCGTCGACGCAGCCGCTCGGCACGGCAAATGTAAACGCCGCCGACTCCAGCCCGTCCATCCGTTCGGCAACGAGCACTAGTCCATTATGATAAGTATGAGAGAAGATCGTCTCCGCCACGTGGCCTCCTCACTGTTGGTCTACCAAATCATCCAGGTTTTGTACCGACCGCCGTGGGCGGCATTCCCCCGGGCTCGAGGGGGAAGAACGGTCGAGCGAAGCGGCAGGGAGGCCGATTCCTCAGGGGCATGTCACTTCGACCGCCTTGTATACGGTCTTCACCGCGACAAAGCCCAACCGCCGGTACAGGCGGATCGCCCCTTCGTTGTCGGCGGTCACTTCGAGAAAGACCCGTGCCAGGCCGGCGTGGCGAAAACCCTCCAACGCGCGGACAAGCA
>JBDKTH010001182.1:0-5228 GCA_039680305.1 Thermoguttaceae bacterium
TTCCTGACCTCGCTCGGGCTGCTGGAGCCCAAGGCGGAAGGGCGATAATAGGGCGGCGTGAACCTCCGGAACCCTTTCGCAGGTCCCTGGCGGTGTGGGCTTTGGGGGACGGTTTGGTCTCTCCGGATTGCCTTCGAGAGCGGGGAGGCTGGAGCGATTGTTACGAGGGAAGCGATTTTGCGGGCCACCAAAGCTGGTTTAGCCGGCTCTCCGTCGCAAATCGTTACGGCGTCCAGGGATAGCATTCCAAGCCTGATCTGATTATACTCGGATCATCTTCACCAATTTCACTTGTGTGAACGGGGCCGGCATTCTACGATCCGCGTCTTCCTGCAGAGTGCGCAAGCCTGTCGATCATCTTTGGGACTCGGGTAGCACATGACCATGGGACAAAGGGGCACGTTCCGGCTCTGGCAAAGTGTCGGTCGGAAGTGGTTGTCGGCGCCTTGGGGATCGAAGCGGCGGCCCCGCCAGAAATCCTCTTCCGGACTTTCGCTGTTTCACGCCCGGATCGAGAGCCTGGAGCACCGCAACCTCTTGTCGGTGGCGACGACCAACGACTTGACGATCCTCGCGCCGGCGGGAATCGAAGGACGGATCTGGAATGACCTCGATGCCGATGGGCTGATGGAGGCGGGCGAGCCGAAGTTGGCGGGAGTCACCGTCTATCTGGATCTGAACCGAAACGGCAGCCTCGACGCCAACGAATCGTCGACCACCACGGCCGCCGATGATCCTCTTACGTCATCCGAGGATGAAACGGGAAAGTACTACTTCGCCGGTTTGGAGCCAGGGTCGTATGCGGTAACCGTTCTGCTGGCCCTGGGCTGGCAGGCAACCGTCTTCTCCGGCAGCTCGCAGGGGGCCGAAAACGGGAGTGGCGGCGGCTTCTTTGGGGGCGGCGGCACGGGAACTGGCACGTTCGGCGGGAGCATCATCAGTAACGGGGGTGCTTTGGCGACCGATTCGTCGAGTGCAACAGCCACATCGGCCGATATGTCCGAGTCGGCCACGGTCGGCGCCTCGGCGGTGCCCCCGCCTGATGCGGCCAGCAACCTGATCCATCTGACCGGGTTCCGCAACGATCCACGTTTTGCCGGGGTTGACGGGGGCAAAGCCGCGGTCGTGATCCTCGACAGCGGCATCGACCCGGACCATCCGTTCTTCGGCCCGGACGCCGACGGCAACGGCGTGGCCGATCGGATTGTGTACCAGTATGACTTTGTCGACGGCGACCAGGACGCCAGCGATCCCGAGGGGCATGGCACCCATCTGGCCGGCATCATCGGTTCGCAGAACGCCACCTACGCGGGCATGGCCCCGGGGGTGGACATTATCGCGCTGCGCGTGTTGGGCGCGGACGGCAAGGGCGAGTTTGCCAAGGTGGAGGCGGCGCTGCAGTGGGTCTTGCAGCATGCCTCGGACTACAACATCGTGGCCGTGAACATGTCGTTTGGCGACCATGGCAACTACACGAGCCCGCTGTCGCTCTACGGGATTGGCGATGAACTGGCGACGCTGGCGGCGCAAAACGTCATCGTCGTGACCGCCGCGGGGAACGACTTCTACCAGCGCAACAGTGCCTTGGGCGTGGCCTATCCGGCGGCCGATCCGAACGTGGTTTCTGTGGGAGCGGTGTATGCCGCCAGCTATGGGAACAATGACTACGGCGGCTCCGGCCCCGTGGTCTATTCGACCGGCCCGGATCGGATCACGCCCTACTCGCAGCGGGATCCCTCGCTGCTGACCGTGTTCGCCCCGGGAGCCGTGATCGTCAACGCGGGGCTCAATGGCGGGGCGGTTGCGTCCGAAGGCACCAGTCAGGCGGCCGCCCACGTGACCGGCATTGCGGCCCTCGCCCAGCAGTTGGCCACCGAGCAGCTCGGACGGCGGCTGACGGCCGCCGAGTTCCGCGAGTTGCTCCGCAGCACCGGGACCGCGATCCGCGATGGTGACGATGAGCATGACAACGTGACCAACACCGGCCTGACCTTTTCGCGGGTCAACGTGATGGCGTTGGCCGAGAAGATCCTCCAGCTCGACCAGGTGCCGGGAAGGGAACTCGTCCGGCTCGGGCAAGATCAGGTGGCATCCTACGTCGATTTCGGCATCCATGTGCCTCCGGATCTCGGGACGGTTGACTTTTGCACGGTTTCCGGCCAGGACGTGACTGGCGGCGAAGCCTGGTACCGCTTCCGGGCTGCCCGGGATGGAATTCTCTCGGCGGAACTGACGGGCGTGGAGAGCGGAGCGACGCCTCAGATCACGTTGTATCTGGAGTCTGGCAGCCAAGTGGCGTTGGGTTCCCAGCCGACACGCCTGGATGCGATGGACGTGAAAGCCGGGCAGGCCTATGCAGTGCACGTAACCGGGTTCGGCCCCAATGCGACCCTTCGCCTGGCGAACCTCGTCCAACGCAGCGGCAGTGAGGTGCGGGTCTTCGGGACCGATGCGGCCGACACGTTCGCGTTTGACGCCACCTCCGGCCGCCGCGTTTCGGTCAACGGCCTGACCTACCAGTTCACCTCCGAGATCACCAGCGTCGTCATCGACGGAGACTCGGGCGAGGACACGGCCGAGTTGACCGGCTCGCCCGGCGACGATTCGGCCGTGTTCGCGGCAACCGGCGGCAAGCTCACCGGACCGGACTATCGGCTCATGCTCGCCAATGTCGCCCACACGACGCTCAACGCGGGCGACGGGACGGATGTCGCCTATCTCACCGGCACTCAGGGCAACGACACGTTCGTGGCGGATCGCAACCAAGGAACGCTCGCCGGCGACGGGTTTTCGCTCAAGGCGGTCGGCTTCGAGAGGCTCCACAGCCTTGGCTCGGGCGGCAGCGACACGGCCGTGTTGCGCGATTCCGATGGAGCCGAGCGACTGGTCGCCAAACCGGGTGACGTTCAACTCTATGGCGACGGCTATCGCATTCAGGCCAAGAGCTTCGCTGAGGTCACGACCTACGGCACGCCGGGCACGGGCGACGTGGCCCAACTGTACGACTCCCGCGGCAACGACACCCTCACCGCCTCGCCCGAGATGGCGACCCTCGCGGGAACCGGGTTCTCCTTGACAGCCGCCGACTTCGATACGGTCACGGCCACCGCCCGTTTCGGAGGACACGACGAGGCCGTGTTCATGGGCAGCTCGGGCAGTGACGAATTGATGGCGTGTCCGCAGTACAGCGAGTTGCGTGGACTGGGCTACGCCCTCAAGGCCGCACACTTCGACGAGTTCCGGGCGTACGGACTGGGCGGCAACGACGTGGCACGGATGTACGACTCCATGGGCGACGACCTGTTTGTGACGGACGGGCTGGAGTCGCAGCTTGCCGGCAGTGGCTTTAACAATGTCGTCGTGGGCTTCAAGCGAGTCTGCGTCTACGCAGGCGAAGGCGGCCACGACACCGCCCAGTTCCCCGTCGCCTTGAGCACCCTCACGCCCCGCGATGGGCTACTGACGGGGCCCGGCTACGCGTGCCGCGCTGACGGCTTTGCCGAGATGCTCGGCCCCAGTTCGGACGATGTCCAGGAGTCGTCCCCTGAGGTCATCTCGGTCAGCGGGATCGCCCTCCCGGCAGACTTATATTTGGCCAGGAACCCCTACTTGGAGTTCGTGCCCCCAGCGGTAACGCTATCGTCAAGCCTCCTCGACGCGGCCGTCGAGAGCCAGACGAACGAGGCAAACAGCACATGCTGGTTCCATCTGATCGACGCCGTCTATTCACGCGCGAGCGCCGATGGATTGCAGACTGTCGGGGCGGGTAGTCCCGCGGATCGTCTCCAACCCAGCGGCAGTCCCACCTCGCTGCCCTCCAACAATTCCTACCTCCGGTTCTTCTACCAATCCCTTGGTTTTGATATGACCAGGACGAAGTCGAGTTGGGCGAAGGACAGGAAGGACCCGTGGAGCCGAGACGATCTGTTGTCGATCGACGACTGGGAGCCGGCGGGGGCGGGAGACGCCTGACGAGGGTCGGCGTCGCCGGTGTTCTTTGAAACGAGCCAGCACCCGGCGCAAAACAAAACCCCGGAGGCTGGCGCTTGGGCCGGCCTCCGGGGTTCGTCGATTCCGTCGCTCAGGGGCGGTTACTTGCTCGAGAGCTTCTTCTCGGCCAGGGCCAACAGGTTCTTGGCCCGAGTGGCCAGGTCCTTGTTGCCGGTGGCGGCGATGACCTGCTTCATGGCGTCGGCCACGGCCTTCGGGGCTCCCTGGATGATCTTGTCGGAGATCTTGATGGCCGTATCGCTGGCGGCTTCCTTGACGGACGCATCCTGGAGATAGGGCACGACCTGGGCGAGGGCCTGGGCCGAGTGCACGCGGCTCAGGACCTCGATCGCCAGCCGCTTCTCGTCCGCTCGCTGGGCGACTTCGATCGCCTGACGGCACATCTCCATGCGCTGCTTCGGCTCCATGTCGAGCTGCCGGGCGATGCGGATATAGCCACGCAGGGCGCGGACCTTGTACTTGTTGCTCGTTTCGGTCTTGGCCAGGTCGAGCAACACGGGGGCCGCGTCGGCACTCATCCAAGCGCCGAGCACGCGGGTGGCGGCGTCCTTGGTCTCGTCGTTCTCGCTGCGGGCCGCCTCACGCGCGCCTTCGAGGGCCTTCGTGCCGCCGACCAGGCCGACGAGTTCGAAGAGCGACGTCTTGGCTTCGCCCGACGCCTGCGGGATGGCCGCCAGCAGCTTGCCGGCCGCCACATCGCGATCGGGCATGCGGATGCACGCCGTCCGCAGGGCTTCCTTGGCCACGCCGGCCGTGTCGCCCGCCTTCGGAGTCACCACCCGGCCGATCAACAGGGCCAGCTGGTCGGGACCCACGGTCCGTCCCAGGGCCTGAATCGCCGCGTTGCGCACGGCCGTGTCGGCGTCATCGGCCGCCTGGATTAGCGTCGGGACGGCCGACGTCACGTTGCGCTGGCCGACCAGATCGATAATCACAGCCAACGCCTTACCCTTGCTCTGAGCGAGCTGCGCGGTCAGGGCCGCGTCGATCGCGTCGCCCTCCAGCTCGACGAGGCTCTGCTGCGCCACGGAGGCCAGTCCGCTGCCTTCGTCGATGGCGGTGGCCAGGAGCACGGGCACCGCCTGTTCATCGCCGAGCGTGCCGAGTACGTGGATCGCCGCCTGGCGGATGTCCCGCGCGGGGCTCTGGGCCGCCTTGAGCACGATCGGCAGAGCGGCCTTCTCGCCGAGGTCGCCCAGGGCGTAGATCAAGAGGGT
>JBDKTH010000086.1:0-2260 GCA_039680305.1 Thermoguttaceae bacterium
TTGGTCCTTGGGGGATGGTGGTGGCGAGAGCTAGAAGCCATTAGCCTTCAGCTGACTGCTGATCGCTGAAAGCTGACTGTTGATGGCTGACCCCTGATGGCCGATCGCCTGGAGCCGTCAGGGAGTCACGGCCATTATACCCCGCCACTTGGCCTTATGGCAGCCGGGTTACCCGCGGTGGGTGGCCAGTTCTTCGTCCATCTTTTCCGGGATCTCGATCGGCTTTGCCGGCCGGATGTCCTGGAGCGAGCCGATGGAGAGGATTTGTGGCCAGATTCGCGAGGTTCCCAGCACCACGACGATCGCTCCGAGGCCACCGGCAACGACCGAGACGACCGGGCCGAGCAGTCGGGCGGTAAAGCCCGATTCCAGGCCGCCCAGGTCGTTGGAGGCGACGATGAAGATGCTGTTGATCGCCGAGACGCGGCCCCGCATGTGGTCGGGCGTGAGCATCTGGACGAGCGTATGGCGGACGACCACGCTGATGTTGTCCATCGCGCCGATCAGGAACATCATGGCCATGGAGAGCCAGAACCACTGGGAGAGACCAAAGACAATCGTGGCCACGCCGAATCCGGCCACGGCCCAGAGCATGGTTCGCCCGGCGTGACGCATTGGCGGCAGGTGGGCCAACAGCATGGCCATCGAAACCGCCCCGATTGCCTCGGCCGAGCGCAGGAACCCCAGGCCGGCGGCGTCGACGTGCAGGATGTCCTTGGCGTAGATCGGCAGCAGATAGGTGGCTCCGCCCAAGAGCACGGCAAACAGGTCAAGCGTGATCGTGGCCAGGATGAGACGGGTGTTCCAGACAAACCGGATGCCCGCCATCAGGCTTTCCAGCGAAATCGACTCTCCCACTCGCACTGGGCTGCGATGACGCAGGACGACGATCGCCACGAGCGACAGGAGGCGACAAACGGCCACGGTGGCGAAGGCAGCGGAGGCATTCGTCTGTGCCGCCACGATCAGCCCGCCGACGGCCGGACCGGTCATCGACGCGACTTGAAAGACGCTGCTGTTCCAGGTCACCGCGTTGCTGAAGATGCTCGGCGATACGATCTCCGGCAGCAGGGCTGACCGGGAGGGGCTGCCCAGGGCCTGGGTGGTCGCCCCAAAGGCCAGCAGCAGGTAGAACCAGTGGATCGGGGCGTCGAGTCGGGCAAGCACTGCCAACCCCAGCGAGACGAACATCCCCAGCGCGAGCATGAGGATCATCACGCGGCGGCGGTCGAAGCGGTCGGCAATCTGCCCGCCGGGAATCGCCAACAGGAGCACCGGCAGGGCCTGCACCAGACCGAGCCAGCCGAGCGCCATGGGGTCCCTGGTCCGCTCATAGAGATGAATCCCCACGGCCACGGTCTCAATCTGTTTGCCGAACGTCAGCGCAAACCAGCTACACGCGTACCGCCGGTAATCGGCATTCTGCCAAGCAGCGTACGGCCCAGCTCCTCGAGAGGGGGCTGGCGACACCTGGCGTGGTTCAGGATCCGCAGGGAGGGAAGAATTGGGCTTACAGTTGCCGGACATCAATCGGGGAGTTTCAATGGAAGCGATGCGGGAGAGTAAATTGTACCGAAGTCTGGACTCCGGAAATAGACCACGTGCCTGTCGCCAGGTTCGCGCAACCCATGAAACGAGACAGGCCTCGAGCTGGGAGGAACTTCCACGATGCTATCGCTGGCTGGCGGAAAGTGGACAGTGAGCGGGGTGGGCTGTGCGGTCCTCGTGTGCTGGGCGGCCGCTGCCCCGGCCCAGGTGAATCGGGTGGCCAATCCGGATTTCGAGCAGCGGGTTAAGAGCGGCTTCTTTGCGGATTGGGAACGGGGGGCGGCCGGCAAGATCGACAAGGTGTTGTTCGCGGAAGCCGAGGCACCGCACGCCGGCAAGGCCTGCCTGCGCATGGTTGGCACGCCCAAGACCTGGACGACGTGCCCGGCCAAGTCGATCACGGTCAAGCCCGAGACCGACTACTGGGTCACCTGGTGGTTCAAAGCCAAGCAGCCAGCCACAAGCCGGACGTACCTCTTCCTCCAGACAAACCTCGCCCAGCGGGTCTTTCCCAACACGGACCGCAACGGCGACTTCGACTGGGCTTTCAACATCGTCCATTACCGCACGAAGCCTGGCGAGACGACGTTGAGCCCGGTGCTGACGATGCAGACGGGGTTCGACCCGCCGGGGACATCGTGGTGGGACGAGATCGGGGTGTGGGACAAACTGCCTCCCGAGCTTGAGGCCCGCTACCGTGAAGAGCATCCCT
>JBDKTH010001167.1:0-2019 GCA_039680305.1 Thermoguttaceae bacterium
GAAGGCGGCCAGGAAGGTGCCGAAGACGATCGGGTTCCACCGCTGGAACCCCAGCTTGACCTCCTGGACGTCCCGGCTGACCCAGTCGGTCGTGTAGACCCAGCATAGGAACAGGAGCCAGCAGGCAAGGATCTTGCCGAGGTTGAGGTAGAATCCGGGGCCACTCCAGCCTTCTTTGATCGGATAGGCGGCCCACGGCGACTGCGCCAGCGCGTCCTGGACGCCCAATGCTCCAACGGCGGCGACGGTCAGTGAAACAACTAGGAGGCGACGCATCAGAGAATCCCCGCTGCCTTGACTTCAATCCCTTTGAGCGCCATCTTCAGCGCGTCGGGGTTGGGAGCCACTTCGAAAGCCGTGGAACGTTCGATGATTCGACTTTGCACGAGTTGTTTCAGGCTCAGCGTGAAGTCCTGCATTCCCTCGTTGTAGCCCAGCCGAATCGCGTCGGCCAGCTTTTCGTCGTGCTTTTCCATCACCAGTTTGCGGACCGTGGGGTTGAAGGTCATGATCTCCACGGTCGGCGCGCGTTTCTTCCCCTTCTCGGCCATCTCCTTGGTCGTGGGCAACAGTTTCTGGGCGATGATCGCCTTCATGTTGAACACGATGGCGCTGCGGATGGCGTTGTGCATCCCTTCGGGGAACAAGTCGAGAATACGGCCGATGGTGCTCGGCGCGCTGGAGGCGTGGATCGTCCCGAACACCAAGTGGCCGGTCTCGGCCGCCTGGATGGCCGTCTCGAACGTCTCCCGGTCACGCATTTCGCCCACCAACATCACGTCGGGGTCTTGGCGGACCGCATGCTTCATGCCGATCATGAAGTCCCTGACGTCCTGGCCGATCTCCCGCTGGTTGATCAGCGACTTGGCATCCTCGAACGTGTACTCGATCGGGTCTTCCAGGGTGAGGATGTGCTCGGGGTAATTGCGGTTGATCCAGTTGAGCATCGAGGCGATCGTCGTGCTTTTGCCCGACCCCGTCACGCCGGCCAAGAGGACCATTCCCTGGTCGAATTTGCAGAGCTCTTCGAGGATCGGCGGGAGGCCGAGCTCTTCGAACTTGGGGATCCAGTTGTTCACGCACCGGGCGACCAGTCCCAAGTGGCCCATCTGCTGAAGCACGTTGACACGGAACCGCCACCGTTTGCCGTCGACCTCGACGGTATGGGCGAAGTCGACCCCGCCGTCCTCTTCAAGGATCTTTCGGCGGCGTTCCTTGAGGCGTTGATCGGTGTCGATCATGCCGTAGATCATCCGGTTCATTTCGTCGTCGTCGATCAGCCCGCGGTTGAGCGGTCGCAGATCGCCCGACACGCGGACGTGCGGGGGAACGCCGACTTTCAGATGCAAATCGCTGCCGCCGAGCTTGACCGTTGCCCGGAAGAGTTTGTCGATCTCAAGTTCCGTCTTTTCACTGGATGGTGCACCATTGGATGCCATATTCCTGCTCCGTGTTCCGGCTGAAAACTCGCGTTCTCGGTTCCGACCAGGCCCCAACTCTCCTCTGCCAGCCGCCTCCTTCTCCTACAACCGCACGGGAATGCCGCGGTCGCGCATCAACTGCTTCGTCTCCTGAATCGTGAACTCCCCGTAGTGGAAGATGCTGGCGGCCAACGCCGCATCGGCGCCGCCCAACAGGATGGCGTCGGCCAGGTGCTCCGGCCGGCCAGCGCCTCCGCTGGCGACCACGGGCACGCCGACCGCCCGGCTGACGGCCGCGGTGATCTCCAAGTCGTAGCCGTCCTTGGTGCCGTCGGCGTCCATGCTCGTGAGGACGATCTCGCCGGCCCCGAGCCGTTCGACCTCCTGGGCCCAGGCGACCGCCTCCAAGCCCGTCCCGAGCCGCCCCCCGGTGATGTGGACCTCCCAGAACTCCTGGCCGTCCTTGAGCACTCGCTTCGGGTCGATGTTGACCACGATGCACTGGCTGCCGAATCGACGCGCGGCCTGGCGCACAAAACCCGGCTCGCGGCAAGCAGCCGAGTTGATCGAGACCTTGTCGCTTCCCGCAACCAACAGC
>JBDKTH010000212.1:0-2819 GCA_039680305.1 Thermoguttaceae bacterium
GATGGAAAAAGTGGATCCCGCAGAACCGCTCCGGATCGGCCAACTCGGCGGCCAGACGGGCGATCGGGATCGTCGAGGTGTTCGAGGCCAGGATCGACCGCGCGCCCAAGCGAGGCTCCAACTGGGCGTAAATCGCCTGCTTGAGCCGCAGATTCTCGGGCACCGACTCCAAGACCAGGTCGCACTGCGCGACCACCGCCGGATCGTCGGTCGCAATCACCTGTCGCTGGACCGTCGGACTAATCCGATCGTTGGCCATGTCTCCGTGTTGAGCCAACTCGGCCGCAATCCGATCGCAGGCACCCGCCTGAGCGAGCACGTCGCTGTCGGTGATCACGACCTTCACGTTCCGCTTGACGCTCGCCGCGGCCACGGCCACCCCCATCATCCCCGCGCCGACGATTCCCATGGTCCGCGGTGCGGCGCTGGGCGTCGCGTCGAACCGGCCCGCCTCGAGCGACGGGACCGTGATCGGTGGCCACGCCACGTCGCCGAGCGACTCGTTGGAGAGGTGGGGTTTCTGGGAAAGCACGTTGCAGTCTCCGCGGTGCGTAGTCTGGCTTGGGTGGGTGAAGCAGGCAAGAAGTGCCTATTGTACCACGAACTCCACCCGATTGAAGGAGAAAAACCGCCCTCGGACTACTGCTATAGAGTGGTATTGGCCCGCGCGGTTATCCTAAGACGCTGGTTCAGAACTCCCTTTCCCTCCGGGAGATAGGGGGCGAATTGCTACGTTTTGAAACAGCGTCTAGCCGTTACGCACGCCTATTACTTCGGCATTCCTCCCGCAGGTTCCCGGGAGAAAAGCCTAGAAATCGAGTTGGCCGCGATGTAAAAGCGACGCGCCCGAAAAAGCAAACACTACACCTGTGAGGGGTGAGATCGCAAGCCTTGGGTTCTGACGAACAAAGTCTGATGGGGTTTGTTCGCCAAACCCCATTAGCGAAGCAACCGCGGTTGGGCTTGCGGCGCGGGTGCGGTTGCCGAGGCGGGCGCCTGGCTCGCGAACCATTGCTTCCAGAGAGCCACCTGCTCGGTGACGTTGGGCGCCGGTTGGCCCGGACGCTTGGTCACGTCCTGCCCGACGACTCGCGGCAGGTTCTCCAGAGCGACGCGCCGGATCTCGGGGCGATCGTCGAGAAGACGGACGAGCAGGGGGATCGGCCCAGGGCCGCGAAGCTCTCCGAGGCCCGCGGCCACCTGACGGCGCACCACCGAGTCGTGGCTGTAGCTCAACCGTTCCAAGGCCGGGAGTCCGGCAGGATCGGCCAGTTGCGCCAACGCGATTGCCGCGTCGACCCGCAAAAGTTCGTTGCCGTGGGTCAGCAGCCGGCGAAGTGGTTCCGGATCCTCGAGCCGTCCGACCGCGCCCAGCGCGCGGGCGGCGGCCCCTGCGACTTGATCGTTTTCGTCGGCCAACAGCGACCGGAGCAGGGCGACGTGCTGGGGGCCGGGATGGGCCGCCAGATGCTGACAGGCCAGGCGTCGAACTTCCGACGAGGGATGCCGGGCCGCGGCATAGGCCAGCCGCAGGGCCGACTCGCTGCCATCGGCGGCGACCGCGGCCATCAGGTCCTGCCAGACCAAGGGGTCCGTTTCCTTGACCGCCAGGGACGCCAGCCGCGCGACGACGGCTTCGCCCAGCGGTTGCCGGTTGGCCAGTTTGGCCAACTCCCCGGCCGCACGACGGCGAACCAAGACTTCCTCGGCCGTCAGCCGATCGAGTGCGGCAGCGACCGCCGCATTCAGAGACGAGTTCATGGCCGGTGCGAGATAGTCGGCCGTCTTGCACGACGTGCCATCGCCTGTCGCGGACGCCGAGACCAGGGCGATGTCCGTAGGGCCGATCTCCTCGCGGAAGCGTTGTTCGAGTTGGGCGAGGACCGCCTCGCGACGCTCCGGAGGGCCGTCGATCGGGAATTCGTGGGCCGGCTGCCAGCGCGTGGCCAGTTGCTGGACCGCCGTTTTCCGCGTCATGTAACCGCTCCGCCCGAGGGCTTCCAGCAGGATCGGGCCCGACTGCGCGAGCGGCCAATCGGCCACTGCCTTGACCGTTTCCTGCTGCACGCCCGCGCTCGGGTCGTCCAGCAGACGGTGAGCAAGGGCGATCCCTGGCGGATTGCCGTACCGTCGCAACGCCCGCGCGACCGCCATCCGAACTCGCCACGAGCGATCGCCGGCCGCCTCCATGACCGCCGCTTGCGCGTCGAGGTTGGTCAGGGCGGTGACCGCGGCCGCGCGCAGCACCTCCGTGTCGTTCTTGGCGACCTTTTCCAGGAGCGCTTGGGCCTCGGGCCCCTTGAGCTCTCCAAGGGCCGCGACGGCGGCGGTCCGCACCTGCAACTCGTTGTCGCTCAGCGCGCCGGTGAGGTATTCCAGGGCTTGCGGCGCTCGGGCATGGGCTAGAACGGCCAGTGCGGCAGCCCGCACCTGCGGGCTTGGGTCGGTGCGCAGGTCGGTGACCTCGATGGGGAGTGGGCCGGGCGGAAGGTCGTTCCAGGCTTGAAGGGCCGCAACGCGCTCCTGCGGAACCCGACTGCGTAACGCCTCCAGACGCTGACGCGGATCAAAGGGCGGGGCCGTTTCACGGGCCTCGGGCGCCTGCAGGCCCGAGAGCAGCGGCTCCAGCGGTTGCCCGACAGGCCAAGACGCGCAGCCGGTCAGGAGGAGTGCCGCGCCGACGCGGAACAGGAAATGCACACGACGAGCAAGTTGCGTCCACTGGTTCGACACGTCAGGCAAATCCTTTCGCCAAAACTTGCAGTTCGTACCGACGCTGCACCTCCTCGCCGGGAGCGTCCATGGGGCGAGGGGCTGGA
>JBDKTH010000646.1:0-4124 GCA_039680305.1 Thermoguttaceae bacterium
TGGAAGGCCGAGGGAACGGCCCCCGATTTTCTGACCCAGCTCGCCTGGTCCCCCGATGCCACGAAATTGGTCACCCTCGGCGACGGAGACACGCTCGAGGTGCGCGAGGCCGCCACGGGTGAACTCCTCCACACCCTTGCTTCCGCCGCCCTCCCAGTCGCCTGGTCTCCCGATGGCCGATTGCTCGCTTCGCGAGCCGCTGACTCAAAGATCCTGGTCTGGGAAGCCAACTCGGGCCGGGTGCTCCGCACCCTCGCGCACCAGGGCTTCCTCCGTGCCCTGGCATGGTCCTCGGATAGCAAGACCGTCCTGGCTTGTGGGATGCATGACATCAGCACGTTCGACGCCGGCTCGGGAAGAGTCCTTCGCACCTTGCCCATCGCGCCTGACATTGTCATGTCGCGGTTTACTGCCATCTCGCCCGACCGCAAGTACGGTGTCAACCAGAGCCACAATGGCCTTGCCCGCGTCGTTGAGCTTGCGACCGGCCGCACGACCCGCACCCTCGCCTTCCTGCCTGGGGATCATTATCTCATCTTGAACGACCAGGGCCACTATGTCGGCTCCCCCGGCGTGGAGCACGTGTTCTGCTACGTGGTCGAGACCGACGAGGGCCGCCAGTTGCTTCCTCCGGCGGAGTTTATCCAGAAATACGGATGGAAGAACGACCCGCGCAAAGCGAGCCTCCCGATCGTCGCGGCAGAGGTCAAGCCAGGAGCGAACGGCCAGACGGGCAAGGAAGCCGAGGCGTCGACGCCGTGACGGCGTCACGTCTCCGGGCCATCGCCGGATTTCTCCGGCTGGTACCGTTGGGTGGAACGAGGTTGGCCGAGGATCTCGCAGGCCCGCCGCTCGGAGACGCCCAGCGTTTGCCGGACGTGCTCGACGATCGTCCGTCGGTGGTCCGAAGTCCAGGAGTTTCCGCGGAGGGCTTCCCGCAGGACCTTGATCGTCAAGGCCTGCTCGGCCACCAGTTTGCGCAATTGCGTATTCTCCGCCTCCAACTCCTGAAGACGTTTTCGCTCCTCGTCTTTCAGCCCTCCGTAACGTTTGCGCCAGCGGTGAAACGTGGCTTCGCTGATCGCCAGCCGTTGACAGATCTCGCCGATCGGCACTCCGGCCGACAAGGCCTCATCCGCTTGCCGGAGTTTGGCGAGGATTTCCTCCGGCGCATGTCGCGTTTTCCCCATCCAGGTTCTCCTCTGCCGCCACGGTCCGCCTCGGGCGGTCGATGGCGGGAATCGTAGAGCGTTTGGCGCAACCGACAACTCGGAGCGATCGCTCCGGAGCCTGCCCCGCCCCAGGCCGAAGCCCGGGGACTTGCGCCGACGTTCCGCCAAACGCTCTCCCCCAGCCCACGTCAAAGGCGATCCCCAAAACGCCTCTGGTGACAAATACGCGGCCGACCGCCCCCTGTGACGCCCTCCCCCGAGAAAGAAACCGAGCCAGCCATCCCGCCGCCGACCTCCTCTTGTTACGGAGGCGAAAGGCTTGTTAAACTGGAGATCTTTGGGTGGTTGTCGCTACAAGAGTCAAACACGAATCCCGCAAGCAAGAGGGGCGAATGCGTGAGGAACCGGTCGATGAACGAGTGACGAAGACGCTTGCTTCCGTCGGCATGACCGACCCGCTCTGCATCCGCTTCGAAGCAGCCTGGCAGGCGGGAGGAGTTCCACGCATCGACGACTACCTGAGGCTTGCGCCCGGCGAGGGTCGGACAGCCGAGCTTCGCGCGCGGCTCGTCGCCCTGGTGGCGATCGACCTTCGCTACCGCTGGCGCAACTCGCCCACGGAGACGCTTGCCTCCCGGGCCCCGACGGAGTCGACCCTCGACTCGGTCGCCCCCCTGCCCTCGCGTCCGCGTCTGGAAGATTACCTGCGGCGTTATCCGGTCCTGGGGCCGGTGCCCGAACTGCCCGAGTCGTTGATCCTCGCCGAGTACCAGGCCCGTCACGCCTATGGCGACATGCCCAGCCACGTCGAGTATCGCGAGCGGTTCCCCGCCATGGCTGTGCGGCTGGGCGATCTCCTGCAGGCCGCCGGCCGTTCGCAGGTCGACCCGTCCAGCCCGCACTTCGCGCTACCGAGCGCGGAGACGCCTGTGAAGTCAGCGATTGGCCTAAGCGAGTTTCTTATCCGTCTTGCCGAGAGCCGGCTCTTCTCGATGGAAGAGATCACGGCCCTCCAAGAAGAACTGACGCCCGAGGAACAACACGACAGCCGAGCCCTGGCCGAACGGCTGGTGGCGGCCGGCAAGCTGACCGGCTACCAGGTCGAGGCGATCTCCCAGGGGCAGACGAAGGGCCTGGTGCTCGGCGACTATATTATCCTCGATAAGCTCGGCGCCGGGGGGATGGGCCAGGTCTTCAAAGCTCGGCACCGCACGATGGAACGCGTGGTAGCCCTCAAAATCCTTTCGGCTCGCCTGATCGACTCCCCCGAGGCCGTCCTCCGCTTTCGCCGGGAGGTCAAGGCCGCCGCCCGACTGACCTATCCGAACATCGTCATCGCGCACGATGCGGGCCAGCAGGAGGGCGTTCACTATCTGGTCACCGAGTACGTCGAGGGCCAGGATCTCGGCAAGCTCGTCCAGAAGCAGGGCCGCTTGCCGGTGGCAGAGGCCGTGGACTACGTCCTCCAGGCGGCCCGTGGCCTGGCGTATGCGCACCAGAGCGGCGTGATCCATCGCGACATCAAGCCGAGCAACCTCCTGGTCGACCACGCGGGAACCGTCAAGATCCTCGACATGGGCCTGGCTCGCCTCGACGAGCCGCTGGGCCCCGAGGAAGCCACCAGTTCCGAGCGACTGACGGCCAGCAGCCAGGTGATGGGCACCTGGGAGTATATCGCCCCGGAACAGGCGATCGCCACCAGCAAGGCCGATCATCGCGCCGACATCTATTCTCTTGGGTGCACGCTCTATCGCCTGTTGACCGGCCACGCGCCTTACCGTGGCTCGTCGATGCTCGAACTCTTTTTGGCGCATCGTGAGGCGCCGATCCCTTCGCTCCGCGATGCCCGGCCGGACGTCCCCGAATGGCTTGAGGCCGTCTACCAGAGGATGGTGGCCAAGCAGCCGGGCGATCGCTACCAGTCGATGGGGGAAGTGGTCGCCGCGTTAGCGTCTGAGCACACCCGAGGCGAGCCCTGCCAATCAGCGGGTCCGGCGCGCAGGCCAGTAGTCCTTGCAGTCCTTGCCTGCATGGTCGCGTGTGCAATCCTGACGTTGGTACTGACGCGAGTTGGCAACCGCAGTCCCCACGCGACGGACCGCGAAGAGACGCCTTCGGTCCGGCCGACTGCCGGAGCGTTGCCATCTCCTCCGGGCAAAGCAGCGACGCCTCAGCCTTCCGCGCTCGAGTCCAGCGAACCGATCAGCGGAATAGCCCTCGTCACCAAACCGTGGCGGATTCCCGGCGTGCATTCGTGGAGCCTGGAGACCATCGCTAATCGCGGCATCATCTGGGCCGTCGCATACCGGCCGGATGGAAAAGTGCTGGCGACGGGGGGAAGCGACGGAACCATCCGCCTCTGGGACCCTTCTAGCGGAAAGCTCCTCCGCGCACTGCTCGGCCATCAGAGTCTCCTGCGCAGCCTGGCCTGGACGCCGGATGGTCGGCTGCTGGCCTCCAGCGAGATGTATTCGAAGGCCGTCAAGCTCTGGGATCCCGAGACGGGCCGAATCGTCAAGACGTTGAAGACCGACGAATCCGCCTTCGGGCTTTGTTGGTCGCCGGACGGCACGAGGTTAAGCGTGGGGTTAAGCGATGGGACCATCCAGATCTGGCGTCCCGCCACGGACGAGCTCCCCCTGATTCTCCGAGGGCACCGCCGGCAGGTCTACGTGGTGGCATGGTCTCCCGACGGTCACTCGCTCGCTTCGGCCGGGGAAGAGGGCGTGCTCCGACTCTGGGAAGCCCAGACCGGGAAACCGCTCCAGTCGCTAGAGGCTCCGCGGGGCGGGACGATCACCGCGATGGCCTTTTCGCCGAAGGGAGATGCGGTCGCCTGTGGACATGGGATGGGAACTCGCGATGGCTGGCCTCCCGTTCTCCTTTGGGACCTCGGCGAGGGCAAGATTGTTCGCGAGTTCACCTTCGATCGCACGGGCGTCCACTCCCTGG
>JBDKTH010001077.1:0-6997 GCA_039680305.1 Thermoguttaceae bacterium
CCCGGGGGCGGAGGGCAAAATGCCGGGAGGAGGCGTCGACAAGGGGAGGGACGTGCATTAGGCTAATAAGATTGTGCGTTGGTGGGAATGTTCACGATAACGTGTCGTCGAATGAGGGAAGAGCGATGAGTGTCAAACGACTGTTCCTGAGTCAGGATGAACTGCCAACTGCCTGGTACAACATTCAGGCGGATCTGCCCGAGCCGCTCCCGCCCCCCTTGCACCCTGGCACGCAACAACCGCTGAGCCCGGCCGATCTGGAACCGATCTTCCCCAAGAGCCTGATCCAGCAGGAGATGAGCCGGGAGCGTTGGATCGACATCCCCGACGAGGTTCGCGAGGTCTACAAGATTTGGCGTTCCACGCCGCTGGTCCGGGCGACCCGCCTGGAACGCGAGTTGAAGACGCCGGCCCGGATCTACTTCAAAGACGAAAGCGTCAGCCCGCCGGGCAGCCACAAGCCGAACACGGCCGTGCCGCAGGCGTACTACAACAAGATCGAAGGCGTCAAGCGGCTCTCGACCGAGACCGGCGCCGGCCAATGGGGTTGCTCGCTGGCTTTTGCCTGCTCCTTCTTCCAGATGGAGTGCAAGGTCTACATGGTCAAGGTGAGCTATGAGCAGAAGCCCTACCGCCGCTCGATGATGCATGTCTGGGGGGCGAAGGTCACGGCCAGTCCCTCGACCGAGACGGAAGCCGGCCGGCAATTGCTGGCCAACGCTCCCGACACCCCGGGCAGCCTGGGGATGGCCATTAGTGAAGCGGTCGAGGCGGCGGTCCGCTGCCCGGAGACCAAGTATGCCCTGGGGAGCGTGCTCAACCACGTGTTGATGCACCAGACGGTGATCGGGCTGGAAGCAGAGCAGCAGATGACGCTCGTCGGCGACAGCCCGGACGTGATCATTGGCTGCGTCGGGGGCGGCAGCAACTTTGCCGGACTCGCCTTCCCCTTCCTCCGCCATAAGCTGGCCGGCCAGGAGATCCGTTTCGTGGCGGTTGAACCCCGGGCCTGCCCCACGATCAGCCGCGGCGAGTATCGTTACGACTACGGCGACACCACGAAGCTCACCCCGTTGGTGAAGATGTATACCTTGGGACACAATTTCATGCCGGCGGGGATCCATGCCGGCGGCCTGCGTTACCACGGCATGGCGCCGTTGGTCAGTCTGTGTGCGAAGCTCGGCCTGATCGAGCCGGCGGCCTTTCATCAGATCGAGTGCTTCGAGGCGGCCAAGCTCTTCGCCAGCACCGAAGGGATCATTCCCGCGCCGGAGAGCTCGCACGCGATTCGGGCGGCCATCAACGAGGCCGTACACTGCCGCGAGACCGGCCAGTCGAAGGCGATCCTGTTCAACCTGAGCGGCCACGGGATCTGCGATCTGCCCTCGTACGAAAAGTTCTTCAACGGCGAACTCGAAGACTTCGAGTACCCGCAGGACAAGATCGCGGCGGCGCTCGCCGAGTTGCCGAAGATCGACTAGCCCACGTTCGGCAGGTCGCCTCGGGAATCAACGACAAACGGCCGGCATTTCGCCGGCCGTTTTTCGTGAGGAACAACAACCGCACAGAGCGAGTGTGCAAGGACCTGCCGGCGGAGCGTTCAGCCGGCCCGGAACTTGAGCCGGAATTCTTCTTCCGTTTCGGCTTCCTGATCGCGGCGGAGCTTGAGCGTCGCGCCGGGCGGTAGGCGACGTTCCGAGATGATGCCGCGCGTGGTCGTCGAGAGGAACTGATAGAACTGGGCGGCCGGTCCCTCCGCGTACCCTTCCTGCAGGCGGGTGAGGATCTGGCTCCAGGTCAGCCCGGCCCGATAGATCACCCGGTAGGCTTCTTTCAGCTGCCGGATGTCGTCCTGGCTGAACCCGGCGCGGCGCAGACCAATCTGGTTCACGCCCACGGCGTAGCTGCTCAGGCCGTCGATGGTGATGTAGGGCGGCACGTCCTTGACGATGTGCGACTGCCCACCGACCATCGCCAGGGAGCCGATGCGGCAGAACTGGTGCACGGCCACGCCGCCGGAGACATTCGCTCGATCGCCGACCGTGACGTGTCCGGCCATCATGGCGTTGTTGGCAAAGATCGTGTTGTTGCCCACACGGCAGTCATGCGCGATGTGGACGTTGACCATAAACAGGTTGTTGTCGCCGATGATCGTCGCGTCATCGGCTTCCAGGGCACGGTGGAAGGTAACGTTCTCGCGGATCACGTTGCCCGAGCCGACGATCACTTTGCCGGCCCGTTCGGGCATGTGGGCGTGCTGCGGCATCCCGCCGAGCACGGCCCCATCGAAGATCCAGTTGTTGGGGCCCAGCGTGACCCCGTTCTTGAGAACGACTCGGCTTTCCAGTTTGCAGCCGTCGCCAATCGTGACGTCCGGCTCAATCACACAGAACGGACCGATCTCCACATCTTGACCTATTTGAGCCATCGGGCTGACGATGGCAAGCGAGTGTGCTTTCACGGCGTAGGACCTCAATGCGGGATAGAGCAAACAAGTGGGGTCGGGAGGTTCCTGGCAAGACGCCCGTTGAACCGCCGTGGGTCACAGCGGAAACGAACGGGACGGCTCACGGGCCAGCCTGCCAGAAGCCTCCACAGGGCGCGGGGGCCGGGGTGTCGGTCGAACCGCCGCCCGGCGAGCCTGAGGCCGCCCGCGGTTGTCTTTATCGGCCCGGCAATCAGCACCGGTTCACGCCGATATGCCGCTTTCTCTGGTTTTTCCGAGAGTAGCGACGGTAGCAAGGAAATGGCAAACGCGGGCATTCTGGGTAATTTGGCGACCTTCCCTTTCGGCCACCCCTAGTCGCCAACTGCTAGCACGCGTACACTTGGGGAGATGATAGGTTATTGACCGCCTGACCGGAGAGCCGTGATCATGCCAAACAGTGATGTGATGTATGACGAAGCGATCGCGCTACAGCAGCAGGGCCAGATGGAGGAAGCGATCGGCAAGCTTCAGGAGTTGCTGGCGGCAGATCCCAACTACGCCCTGGCCCATTCGGCCTTGAGCGTTTTCTACAGCCGGCTTGAACAGCACGACCAGGCGGTGGAACACGCACAGAAGGTCTGCGAACTGGAATCGAACGACCCGTTCAGTTATGTCGCGTTGAGCCTCCTCTGCCAGAAAGCTGGCCGGATTCCCGAGGCGGAACGTGCCCTGATGATGGCCCGCCAGGTGCAGATGCAGGCGCATCAGCAACGGATGCAGAGTGGAGAAGAATGAGGAAAGGACGAAAGACGAAGCCGGAAGTGCGAAAGGCATTTCGTCCGATCTGAGTCCCCGCTCCTGCGACCTTCGCTTTTACGCCCTTCCTTCGTCCTTCGTCCTTCGTCCTTGGTCACCGCATCGCTTCCCAGGCGGCCAAGAGCAGACTGGCGGCGCGGTCGATTTCTTCGTCCGTGGTGTACCAGCCGACGCTCAACCGTACCGTGCCTTGGGCGAGCGAGGGATCCATGCCGAGGGCGGCGAGGGTCGGGGAGAGAGGGCTTGCGCCGCTGTGACAGGCCGCGCCGGTCGAGGCACAAAGCTCGGGGATTCTTCGCAGCAGGTCGCTGCCGTTCACGCCAGGGAAATTGACCGAGAGCGTGTTTGGCAGCCGCTCGGTCGGATGGCCGTTGATGCTCAACGACTCGCCGATGCCTGTAATGAGGAGGCGTTCGAGACGATCGCGTAAGGCGGCCAGGCGCTCGGCCACTTGGTTGAGTTGTTCGGCAGCCATGCTTGCCGCCTGGCCGAGGGCCACGACCTGCGGCACATTCTCCGTGCCTGGCCGAAGGCCGCCTTCGTGGCCGGCCCCGTGCAGGAGCGGCTCCAGCCGCGTTCCGCGGCGTACGTAGAGGGCACCGATTCCCTTGGGGGCATACATCTTGTGCCCGGCCACGGTGAGCAGATCAACGCCCAGGTCCTGGACCCGCGTGGGGATCTTGCCGACGGTCTGGGCCGCGTCGGTGTGCAGGAGCACGCCCTGGGCATGGCAAAGCTTCGCGATTTCCCGGATCGGCTGAAGGGTGCCAATCTCGTTGTTGGCGTGCATGACACTGGCCAGCACGGTCGTGGGGCGAATCGCGGCCTCGACTTGGTCCGGGTCGACCACGCCCTGGGCATCGCAGCCGACGATGGTCAGGTCGTAGCCCAGGGCTTCGAGGAACCGGGCGGGTTCGGCGATCGAAGGATGTTCGAGGGCCGAGATCACCAGATGACCGCTGGCGGCCGGCGCCCTGTTGAGCATCGCGCCGACGAGTGCCAGGTTGTTGCTTTCGGTGCCGCCGGAGGTGAAGACAATCTCATCGCGACCGGCGCCAAGCAACTGGGCGACCCGCACGCGGGCGTCCTGCACGGCTTCGTAGGCCGCGCGTCCCAGCCGATGGTGGCTCGACGGATTGCCGAAGTGCTCGGTCAGAAACGGAAGCATCGCCTCCATGACGGGCCGAGCGACCGGCGTGGTCGCGTTGTAGTCGAGGTAGATGGTCCGCATCGCGATGGGCCGTGAAGGGTATCAAGAAAACAACGGGTGCCTGGAACAGCGCGGCGGCTTTTCCAGGCACACGTGAATCGTCGTTGAGGCATCCCGCGAGCGACTTACTGCGCGGGGCGGGGCGGCTGCTGAGCCATCAGGCCGGGCCGGACACGACGCTGCACGTCGATTTCCAGCACGCCGAAGGTGGCTTCATGACGCTGCACGGTGAGCTGCAGGGCATGCAGCATCCGCTTGGCCGTGTAGAAGTTGGTGATGATCCGCTGGGTGACCGGGATCGGCTGCGTCGGCACGCCGACCGGCTGGGGATTCAGCCCAAAGTCGATGATCAGCTCTTCCGGCGTGCCGGTCACGCGGCAGAAGTTGGCGTAACAGGCAATGGCCTTGGAGTCATCGATCTGAACCTGCACCCGTTGCGGTTGCGCAGGAGCTTGCGCCTGCGGGGCCTGCGTCTCGCGACCCTCGTTGGCAGGGGTCTGGGCTTCTTGTTCAGGGGTGTCGTCTGACTTAGCCACGGAGTCCTCCATTGTTGAGGCGTACTGGAAAGCCGGCACGGGGCCCATGCCGCTGGCCGAACATCTTCAGGCAGTGTTTCAATCATGCCCCTTTCGCTCGTCTCAATACGGTTGGAGACGAAGCATCAAAGACTTCAATTATAGAAGCATAGCACAAGAAATGGACTCAGGCCTGATCAGCCGGGAAGGAATGCTGATCAGGCCTGAAGCGTGGTTCGCGGAACGATCGTCCGAATCGAAGGAGGGAGGGGCTTGCAGTGAAGCTAAGTCATGCAGAAATCAGTGCTTATGTCGCAGGGCTTGCTGGCGGATCACCCAGGGGGCTTTCCGCCGGAAAAAAGCCGCTGTCCGCGCTCTGGAGGGGTGTTTGCTTGCAGCGATAGGATGAACCACGACGGCAAAACGCTCGCCGGGGTCAGTCTTCGGGGACTTCGGGCGTCGTCTCCCACCACGCCGCGGTCGCCCCTGCTACCCCTGCGCCGTTGCCGGGCGTGGACGGCGTTCCGGCCGTATTCAACTGTTGGATGCACTTGTCCAGGTCGTTGAGCTCGTTCAGCAGGGAGTTACGGACCGCCGACAGGCCGCCAATGACGCCGATCACCAACAACGAGATCAGCAGGATCCACTCGAACGTCAACACGCCACGGCGGTCGTTCGTTCGCTTCTCAGTTCGACGCAGGCTCTTCATGTTGCTTAACCCAAAGACGGAGCGACGATTCGTTGTTCGGTCTGTCAACGCAGAGAAGATGGGTAAGCACAAACCGCGCCAAGCGAAAGGAAAAGGGCCTTTAGTATTCAAGAGTATCCGTAAGTGCCTTGATAAAAACAACTTACAGAATCGCCAGGCGTCCTGCGGCATAACCTGCCCCGAGGGCCGTGTGTAGAGGTTGGAACATTTCGCCGGGACGCTGTTTCAGAAGATAAACACCGGTGGGACCGCCGTTCGATCCGCCGCCACAGCGGCGAGAATTATCATGGTCAGGCAGGTGTCCCCCAAACGCCCCGCGTGTTCATTGACCGGGCCTTTGCCCACGAACCAACAGCCCCTCGCTTCCCCTGCCTGCTCTTGCGACTCGAGGATCCGCGTGCGCGTCTGCTCCTTCCACGTCTTCCATTCCGGCATCGCGCCGACCGGCGTCGGCGAGGCGTGGCACCAGCGCGTCAGCAGACGGGTGGCAAGAAACTCCAGTCCTCGGTGCACCTTCTCCTTGTGCTCGCCGTTCTCGCGCGTATTGCCGTCGCAGATCAACCACCGCGAAGCCGTCGCCGCGCTATGGATCATCTTCGGGCTGGGGTTGAAGAACCTGTCTGGCTGCCGTTGACGCTTGTTCTCCTGGGGGAAACCTGTATTGCGAAAGGGGCGTTATGTCGCGCAAGCAACTCATCCGAGTCGTCTTGGGGTTGGCAATTGGATGGATATGGCAGGGCCTCTCGTTGCTCGTCGGGACCGGTTGTGCTGCTCATATCCATGGCCGATCTTCCCTCGAATGCTTCCGAGGAGCAAGCCCGCCAAGCTATGGCCCTCTCCCTGGATCTTGGCTGGTGGAGTGCGGTGATTGGATTTGGGCTCACGTACGGCGGCCTTGGCTTTGCTGGGTACCAGGTCCTGTGTTGGTTGCTTGGTCCCCAAGAAGGCCAGGCAATTCATGAATAGCGTCGGACCCAGCGCGCCATGTAGCGACGAGACCGTGGAAATCGGGCCAGCCGGTCTGGTAGACTCGCCCCTGGCACCCTACGCGTCACACCGCCTTTGTCCTGCCTTCGTCCTTCCCCATTCCCCATTCCGGCGCGTCAGACCGTGTTGAAATTGGGCCAGCCGTTGTGCTAGTGCGTCGTCAAGTGTAAGAAGTGGGGTTGGTAGAAAGCGGTCGGCATGGGAGACTCCCGACAACAAGGAGGTGTCCCATGTACAAGAAGTACATCGTTCGTCTATCCGACGAAGAGCGGCAGATCTGCCAGGAAGTGGTCAAGAAACTGAAGGGGGCGTCGCAGAAGGTACGGCGGGCG
>JBDKTH010000700.1:0-4517 GCA_039680305.1 Thermoguttaceae bacterium
AAATCGTGCTCATGAACAGCGAGGGCCTGGCCACGCCGCTCTATCGTTGCACGCCGGACGAGGAAGCCGCGGGACTGGAGTGCCACGAGCCCCGGCCGCTGGTTCACCGCCAACGCGAGCGGATCATTCCCGACCGGACCGACCAACGGCTGCCTACGGGCCGGTTGATGCTGGTCGACGTTTACCGGGGGCGGAACATGGAGGGTGTCGCGCGGGGCGAGATCAAGAAACTCCTTGTGGTCGAATCGCTTCCCAAGCCGATCAACTACACCGGCGGCATGGACCCGTTGACCTACGGCGGATCGTTCACCCTGGAACGCGTCCTGGGGACCGTGCCGGTTGAACCCGATGGTTCGGCCTACCTGGAACTGCCCGCCCTACGGGCCTTGTTCTTCGTGGCCCTCGACGAGAACGATCTGGCCGTCAAACGCATGCAGAGCTTCCTCACCGTCCAGCCGGGCGAGACCACCGGCTGCGTGGGTTGCCACGAGCAGCGTACGACGACCATTCTCCCCGGACGCGATCAACTCGCCCTGCGCCGACGCCCCCATCGCATCGAGCCGATCGCCGACTGCCCCGACGTGTTCGACTTTCCCCGCGATGTCCAGCCAATTCTTGACCGGCTGTGTGTCGATTGCCACGGGTATGACAAGACCACCCGGGGCGGTCCCTATGCCGGACGCGTCGCCCTGACCGGCGACCATGGTCCGATGTTCTCCCACGCCTACTACACGATGACCGTCAAGCGGCTTTTTGACGACAACCGCAACGAGCCCCAGAGCAACCGTGCCCCTCGCACCCTGGGCTCCGCCGCCAGCCGCATCCTCACGATGCTCGACGGCTCGCACTACGGCGTGAAAGCCACCGATCGCGACAAGCAGATGCTCCGGCTGTGGATCGAGGTCGGGGCCCCGTACCCAGGTACGTACGCCGCCTTGGGCTGTGGCTCGATCGGCGGTTATTTCCAGAATCAGCAGACCAACACCGACTTCGACTGGCCGACCACCAAGGCCGGCGCCGAGGTGATCGGCCGGCGGTGCGCGTCGTGCCACAAAGGAAACAACCTCTTGCCGACGTCGCTCTCCGACGAGCGGGGCCTGTCGTTCTGGCGATTCCGCATGGACGATCCCCGTTTGAAGCTCAGCCGGCACATCGTGTTCAACCTGTCCCGGCCCGACAAGTCGCTCCTGCTCCTCGCGCCGCTGGCCGAGCGGTCCGGCGGTCTGGAACTCTGCCGCAATGAACGCGGCGAGCCGGCCGCCGTCTTCTCGACGAGCGACGATCCCGACTACCGGACGCTGCTGGCGATGGCCGCGGCCGGGCAGGAGAAGCTCGCCGTGCTCAAACGGTTCGACATGCCCGGCTTCCTCCCCCGGCCCGAATACCTGCGGGAGATGCGCCACTACGGGATCTTACCCCTGAATCACGTGGACGACGCGCCCGTCGATCCCTATCTCCTTGACCAGGCCTATTGGCGCTCCCTTTGGTATCAGCCGCGCAAGGATCTTCCCTAGGACGCTCGCTTAACGCGGGGGCCCCTTTGATCCTCTTGGGTTGAGTGCGATTACCACCTCTTCTTCCTGGTCCTTGAAGAGGACGACCCTTTCGGTTTCTCGATTGTCATCGTTCCGCTTCCGAACGGGTGGGTTTCCGTCGTCGTGCCATTCGACCAACGAGTAATGGTCCCGGAACCGAACTCCTGCGTGGTTCCCGTGATGACCTTACCGCTCTTGTCTCGCTCCGTGATGATCGTCTCGCTGCCGAAGGGGCGGGTTTCCGTCGTCGTGCCATTCGACCAACGAGTGATCGTCCCGGAACCGAACTCCTGCGTGGTTCCCGTGATGACCTTACCGCTCTTGTCCCGCTCCGTGATGATTGACCCGCTGCCAAATGGGCGGGTTGTACTAGTGGACCCATCCGAACGATTCGTAATCGTCCCCGAGCCAAACGGTTGCGTTGTGCCGGTGCGTGGCCTGGTAATCGAACGACTTGGAGGGGACGCTGCCAAAGAACTGGTAGACACAAGCACGAACGCCAGAACGATCGCCAGCGAGGTGGATAGTCTTGCCATCTTTCGTCCTCACAAGTTCACCGGGGCCCGTCTGCCTCCACTAATGGTGAGTATACCGGCCTCGAAATTGGCTAGCAAGCAACATGCGCCCCAGAACGAGTGCGGGTGACGATCACGACGATTTGTCGCAAGCAATAGGATGGACCGGTTGCTCCCGCTCGCAACAGGACGTGGTGCGCCGCCCCCCGACAGCTTGTCCTGCGTGCTGCGGACGGCACCCGGTTTGCACCCTCGGCGGCTGGTTGTCCCGGAAAACTCTCCTCCGACGCTTTCGATGCAGGTGCGAGCGCAAATTGCCAGCCTTTGGGACCAGACGCGCCATAGCTACTGGTTTGTTCCCTCGGTCCTCGTGCTAGCAGCGATTCTCTTAAGCTTCATCACGCTTGAGCTCGATCGCGCGTTGACCGACGGCGAATCCCGGACGAGCACGAGTTGGCTCTACACGGGCAGTGCGCAAGGGGCACGGCAACTGCTGGCGGCCATCGCCGGTTCGATGATCGGGGTGGCGGGCACGGTGTTCTCCATCACGGTTGTCGCCCTAACCTTAGCCTCCAATCAGTTCGGGCCCCGCCTCCTTCGGAACTTCATGCGGGACCTGGGCAATCAGATCGTGCTGGGCACCTTTCTGGCCACCTTCCTCTACAGCCTGCTCATTCTCCGGCAGGTCCATGGCGAGGAAGGCGGCGACTACCGTTCCTTGATTCCCCAAATCAGCATTCTGGTCGCGGTGATCCTGGCGGTCGTGAGCTTGGCCGTGCTGATCTTCTTTGTCCATCACATCGCGCAGTCGATCCAAGCCCCCAACGTGATCGCCGCGGTCGCGGCCGATCTGAAGGCGGTGATCGACGATCTCTACCCCGAGCCAATCGGGGAAGCGATGCCAGAGACCTTGCGGCTTCGGGCGGAACTCCAACGCCAGATTCCCGAGCGAATGGACCAGGATTCGGCAGCGATTCACGCGGGGCGTGCCGGCTATCTCCAGCGGATCGAAGCGGAATCACTGCTCGAAGAGGCCCAGCGGCACGATCTTGTCATCCGAGTCGACCGGCACCCTGGTCAGTTCCTGCTGGCGGACGACGTCGTGATGCGTGCGTGGCCGGCGGCTCGGGTGGACGACGGAGTGCGGGACAACCTGTCGCAGACCTTCACGATTGCCTCCCAACGCTCGCACGCCCAGGATGTGGAATTCGGCGTCGACCAACTCGTGGAGATCGCACTGCTAGGACTCTCGCCGGGAGTGAACGACCCGTACACGGCACTCATGTGCATCGACCGCCTGGCGGAGTCGCTTTCCTATTTCGCACAGCGTGCGATTCCCTCGCCCTACCGCGAGGGGAAGGACGGCCGGCTCCGGGTAATCGCCTACCCGATGGAGCTTCGCAAGATGATCGATGCGGCGTTCAACCAGATACGGCAGAACAGCGGACGCTCGTTGGCCACGATGCTCCGGCTCCTCAAGGCCTTCGAGCGCATCGGCGAGCACGTGCACGATGAGGAAACCCGGGTGTGCCTGCGACAACAGATGGACACGGTCTATCACCAGGCGACGGAGGCTTTTTCCGACGAATACGATCGCCGCAGTATCGTGCAGGCCTACCAAACCGCGATCGAAGCGATCGAGCAAGTGCCGGATCGACGCGGGAGATAGGGTGAAATTCTCCTCAAGTGATGGCCTTATAGCCAAGCACCGCGAGAACCACAATCACGAGGAAGGCCAGCACGAATATCCCAAACAATACCTTGGCGATGGTCGCCGCGGCACCCGCGATGCCGCCGAAGCCAAGCACACCGGCGATGATGGCAACAATCAGAGCCACGATGGCCCACCACAACAGATTCATAGTCGTTTCTCCTGGCAACCGATCAAAGCCCCATCAGTCCGCCTTCTTGCCCATGCAAGAACGATGCCATCCCGTGGACATCTAGCGATTAAGCCGGGAACGCGACAAAAAGTACCCCTGACGCCGAATCATAGGATGCTCGATCCCCGGCATCCGCTCACGATCGGCCGTGACGCTGACGCCCTTCGGCGGTGACCCATTCCGCGTTCTCCTTGGGCTTGATGGGCTTGCCACTATTGCGGGCATAGACCTGTGTAAACTCGGCGCCAAGCAGCAGGATCTGCGACGAGTAGTAGCCCCACAGGAGAATCACGACGAAGCTCCCGGCCGCCCCGTACGCGGAGGTCGTGCCGCTCCAACGCAGATACAGGCTGATCAGGTGATTACCGAAGATGAACAGCCCCGCGCTGGCCGCCGCGCCGATCCACACGTCCCGCCAGGTGATCTTGACGTCGGGCAGATATTGAAACAGTAGCGCAAACACCAGCGTGAGGAAGACGAAGAAGCCCAGGAAAGTCAAGGTCTGCCAAAGGTGAAGGCGGGCGGGGATCTCCGAGGGCGGCAAGATGCCTGCCAAGGCGGAGAACACGGCGCTGGCCAACAGG
>JBDKTH010000222.1:0-2635 GCA_039680305.1 Thermoguttaceae bacterium
CAAGGATGCGTTACTTGGACTTCAGGTCGAAGTTGAACGTGTTCGAACCCTCGGCGACCTCGACTTTGAGCGTGCTCTCCTTGTGGTACTGCTTGGGGAGCCGTTCGGAGACCGATGGCGTTTTGCCGTCGTCCGAGCCGGACTTGGCCGTGGTAATCATCACGACGGTCGAACCCACCAAGGCTCCTTTGACGTCGTTGAGATACGTCATCTCGTACCGTCCCTGGTCATCGGTGGTTGCCATGGCGGCTCGGCCAGGCCCCACCGGCTGAAAGGTCACGTCGGCGTTGGCCAGCGGTTTTCCGTCCAGCGTGACCGTGCCGGTCACCGATCCCAGCGGCGGCTGGTTGCCTTTGCTGCAACCGGCGATGGGCATGGCGAGTACCGCCACACACGCGAGCAGGGCCACATGGTGCAAAGGCTTCCTCACAACGGTGCGCCAAGTCTTCATTCGTCTGGACCTCAACAAGCTGGAAGTCAGAAATCCCCGACCGGTTGGCCGTCGCCCTTGGAAAGCAATCGCTCCCAGGTGCTGTCGACGGCACTGCCATTGTTGGCGTTTCCGGCGTCCTTCTTGAAATCGATCGTCTCACTGATGAAACGCACGGACCCGTCATGCAGGAGCCCCTGCACGCCGCCCGGATGACTACTGCTGGGGGCTTCTACCTTCTGGTCCCCGGTGCCAGTCGTGTCGTTGATCGGCCAGCGGCCACTGAGAGCTGTTTCGTCGATGCAATTACCGTTGCACCCCTGCTGGCATCCGGCCCACTTCTTCGGCCCCATCGCGATGCCCTTTAACGTGGTGGTCGATTCCGAAACGGCGAGCGTGTTACTTGTACCGTCGGTGATGTCCTGGAAGCGGACCCCGCTATCGGTCCAGAAACTCCCCGTGGGATTGTTGGAAGTGAGGCGCTGTCCGGTCTGATGGGAATTGATGGCCCCGTAGTTCGACGTCCCGGCATTGAGGAAGTTCCCGGCCGTCTTTCCCACATCCGGGCCCGGGTCAGAAGGGCACCGATAGACGGAGACGCGTTGGAGGGCAAGTCCGTTCAGGTGAGTTTGCAGAAGAGCCCCCCTGCCAATCCCCGCGTTCTGGTGCAGGGGAAGTTGTTCCATGAAGGGCAGGATCAGGGCGCTCCACGCCCAACTCTCAACGCTGACCGTGAGGTTCCCGCTGACGCAAGTGCTGGAGAATTCGGGATCGCCGGTCGCGACAACAAACAGCGACGGAAACGAGCGGAACGTATCGTGGTAATTGTGCAGGCCGAGTCCGATCTG
Organism: Thermoguttaceae bacterium; assembly: GCA_039680305.1. Taxonomy (GTDB): domain Bacteria; phylum Planctomycetota; class Planctomycetia; order Pirellulales; family Thermoguttaceae; genus JBDKTH01. Next base: position 1,279 of record JBDKTH010000222.1, read on the forward strand.
TTTCAGATTGTTCGAACATTGCGACCTTCGGGCGGCCTCTCTTGCTGCCTGCACCGCGGGAAGCAACAGGGCGATCAAGATCCCGATGATGGCGATCACCACCAGAAGCTCCACGAGGGTAAAGGCCCGCCGGCCCCCGATGCGTACCGGTCTCGGAACGGTTCCTATTTGGCTCACGGCTCTCCTCCTCCGTCGAGATGCAGATCGCGGTTCGCGAAGACTCCTGCTTCTGGAGTTATCGACGGAACCCCAGACGGAATCGTCAGTGCAAAACCGATCTTCGTTTCGATTTTCGCGAATGTCAAGCAAACCCCGCTTGAGGACACTGGCGATCGCTGCATTTGTGGGGGCGGTTTCGGCGACGGCGGCAGGGGTGTTCTCCGCGAAGAGCTGAAGTGTCGCTAGGCTGCTGGGACGATGCGTGACGGCTTCGCTTTGGCCGGTTCTTGGGAGGCACTGCTTGCCCTCCAGGCAAGCAGTGGCACACCACGACCATTCTGCATTCTGCATTTCCCCCAGTTTGACACGCTCGCTGTATTTTGACAGAATCGCCATGGAATCGTCTTCCGAATCGGTATACACTACCCAGCTTAGTGCGGCCCCCACGAAACGAGGAACGGGGGCACGCCGGAGAGCCTGCATCTCGCGAGCAAGGAGGCTGCTATGTCGCAGTGGCCGTTCCGTTTCGTTCACGCGGCTGACTTCCACCTCGAACAGCCGCTGGCCGGGCTGAGTGAGGTTCCCGACCATCTGCGGGACCTCTTTCTTGATGCGCCCTATCGGGCCGCCGAACGGGTCTTCGACACGGTGTTGGCCGAGGAGGCGGACTTCCTGGTCCTCTCCGGCGACATCCTCGATCCGCAACTGACCGGTCCCCGGGGGCCCTTGGCCCTGGTCGAGCAGTTCGAGCGTCTGGCCGAACGCGGGATTCCGGTCTACTGGGCCGGCGGCGTTGTCGATCCGCCCGACGCGTGGCCGGCGGTCGTGCACCTGCCCGACAACGTGCATCTCTTCCCCTGCGGCCGGCCGCACGAGTTCGTGCATCAACGGGATTCGGTCCCCCTGGTGCGAATCGTCGGCGCCAGCCGCGGCCAGGGACGAGCGATCCAGGCGTCGGATTTCGATCCCGATCCGGCCGGCCTGTTCACGATCGCCGCGGTTCACGAGCGGGCCGACGTCGAGGCGATGAAGTCGCGAGGGATCCACTACTGGGCCATGGGCGGCAGCCACACCCGCCAGAACCTGTTCACCGCACCCTGGCTGGCCCACAGTCCAGGCAGCCATCAGAGCCGGCGGCCCGAGGTCGGCGGAGCCCACGGCTCGACGCTGGTCCACGTCGATCCCCAGGGCAACGCCC
>JBDKTH010000283.1:0-1579 GCA_039680305.1 Thermoguttaceae bacterium
TCAGCGTTGGCAAGCAGGAACTGACCACGAAGATCGCCTCCGACGGAGTCAAGTTCACCGGCCGCCTGAAAATCCCCGCCGGCGATCAGAAGCTTTCCGTCAAGCTCCCCGACGCCAAGCGGACCGATCCGCCGGTGCTCGACCTGTTTGGGGTGAAGCTCGTGCCCGAGCGATAGACGCCCATACGTGGCAAGCTCGTTCAGGCTCAGTCGATCAGGATTCCGGCAATCGTCGCGGTCATGAAAGTGGCCAGGGCGCCGCCGATCATGGCACGCAGGCCGAAGCGGGCGAAGTCGCTGCGACGGGAGGGGGCCAGCGTGCTGACCCCGCCGATCTGGATGGCGATCGAGCCGAAGTTGGCGAATCCGCACAGCGCGTAGGTGGCGATGGTAAACGAGCGTGGCGACAACTGCTCCTTGAGCTGCACTAGGTCGCTGTAGGCCAGGAACTCGTTCAAGACGGTTTTCTTGCCCAGGAGCATGCCCACCAGCTGGGCGTCTTTCCACTCCACGCCCATCACCCACGCCAGGGGCGATAGCAGCCAACCGAGGATTCGCTCCAAGGTCAGGGGGGCAGTGCCAACGGGGATCAACGAGAGAAACCAGTTGATCGCGTAGACCATGGCGATGAAGGCGATGAGCATCGCGGCCACGTTGAGGGCCAGCTTCAGCCCATCGGCCGCACCGCGGCAGGCGGCGTCCAACACATTGACGTCCTCCCGGGGCACGTCGATCCGGACGACCCCTTTGGTGAGCGACGGCTCGGTTTCGGGCACCATGATCTTGGCGATGACCAACGAGGCGGGGGCGGCCATCAGCGAGGCGGCCATCAGGTGGCCCGCGTCGACGCCCATGCCCACGTAGGCGGCCATCACGCCGCCGGCCACGGTCCCCATCCCCGCCGTCATCATGGCCATTAGCTCTGAACGGGTCATCGTTTCCAGGTACGGGCGGATGACCAGGGGCGATTCGGTCATGCCGACGAAGACCTCGGCCGAGGCGGCCAACGACTCGGTGCCGGAGGTATCCATTACGCGGACCATCACCCAGGCCATGCCCCGGACAATCCATTGCATGATGCCCAGGTAGAACAGCACGGCCGAGACGGAGGAGACGAAGATCAGCGTCGGCAGCACCGAGAAGGCCAAGAAATGGTCGCGGAAATGGTCGCCGAAGACGAACTGGGCGCCGGCGTCGGAAAAGCTGATCAACCGGGTGACGAAGAGCCGGGCGGCCTGGAAGGCGTGCCTGCCGGGCGTAGTCCACAAGAGGGTTACGGCCAGGAGGAACTGCAGGGCCAGGCCGCTGAGGATCAGGCGGAAGTTCATGCGCCGGCGGTTTTCCGACAGCAGCCAGGCCAGCAGAAGGATCGTCAGCAGCCCGAGAACGCTCATCCACCGTTCCATATCCCGTCTCGCCATTGAGCCTGTCGCCCCGCTCGGGCCCTATCGTAGCGGGGTTGGATCGGTTGGACAATGCGAGTTCGGAGGCGACGGGGATCACTATCGCACCTGGTGCCGCAAGGGAATCGCAGACTTGCTGGCATCGGGCGAGAGGCGAACGGGGACGGTCCAGACGAC
>JBDKTH010000789.1:0-8481 GCA_039680305.1 Thermoguttaceae bacterium
TCGGCCACCCGCTGGCCGTTCTCGTTGTGCCGCCGCATGCGCAACTCGAAGGTTTTCAGGCCGCGTAGCAGCAACTGCTCGTTGTGCGGCGCATTGATCATTCCCGTCAGCCCGCGGAATTTGCGCAACGATTCCAGCTTGTCTCTCCGTCCCAACACGGCCCCGGCCAAGAGGTCGTTGTGGCCGGCCAGATACTTGGTGCAGGAATGGACGACGTAGTCGATGCCATGGTCCAGCGGCCGGACGTTGTAGGGCGTGGCCAGCGTGGCGTCGACGGCCGTTTCCACGCCGCGGCGTTTCCCGATCTCGGCAAACCGGGCCAGGTCGATGACGGTGAGGTGCGGATTGGTCGGTGACTCGCTCACCAAGAGCCGTGTGGCGGAAGTAATCGCCGCCTCCAACTGCGCATAGTCGCCCGTGCGAACCAGCCGCGACGTGATCCCGAATCGTGGAAGCTGCTCGGCACAGAACTCCCGCGTGCGCAGGTAGCACTCGTCGAACAGCACCACCTCGTCGCCCGCCTTGAGCAGGCCGAGAAACAGGCCGGCCAAGGCCGTCATCCCCGTGGAGTAGAGGATGGCGTCCTCTGCCCCTTCCAAGGCGGCCAGCTTCTGCTCGGTCACCTTTTCGACGGGATTGCCGTAGCGGGCGTATTCATGGCGAGGCTGCTTCTGGACGATGAAATCGAGAAGCGTCTGGGTATCGGAAAAGGCGTAGGTCGACGCGGTAAAGATCGTCTCACTGATCGGCTCGCCCGATTCCAGCCGTTCTTCGCCGGCATGCACGGCCTGCGTCGACAAGCGGGAAGCGGCGGGGACATCGTGGGGCAAACGCGGTTGGCTCGTCACGGACTTTACTCCTGCGAGAGAATGGTCTCTTTATTGAGTCCCAGGTAGATAACGGAACTCCGAGCCGGGGCGTGCCGCCCCGAAATCGGGCCGACACGGCCCGGCTCTGACGAGGCTGTTGCATAACCAACACGGGACTCAATAGGTGCGGAGGATGATGCAGCGGGGCAACGTCAGCTCAGGCCTTCCGGATGACGACCCGCCAATCCGAGCCTTCCTGGATGACCGACTGCACGTCGTGGCCGTCTTTGGCCACGCTCTCCGGAACACTCCGGGCCCCGGGCTCATCGAGGAGGATCGAGAGGACGGCGCCGCTTGGCAGTTGGTTGAGCACGAGTTTCGTCTTCACGTAGTTGAGCGGGCAGACCACGCCGCGGAAATCGACCTCCCGGTCGGCGACGAGCGGCGGTGTTGGGGCGGCGGCCGTGGTGGAGGCTGGTTCCTGGCCAAGTGGCTTGAAACGCAACGAGGCGTCCATGCTATCGTAGAGGCCCTGAACGGCTTCCACGAACCGCGACACCTCTGCCGCTTGCCCTCGGAACGCGTTCTCCGGCTGCGTCCCATCGGCGGCTAAGCGGGCCGCGGTCACCAAGGCTGCCAGTGAGCTGTCGACCAGCTTTTCGGCGACGAAGGACTGCCGGAACAGGTCCAGGGCCGTGGCGGCGTCGTGCGCCTGCTGGCCGCGAGTCACCAACAACGCCCGCGCAGCAAGCACCGTGGCTTCGAATCGCCGGCCCTGCGCTAGGGTCTCTCGGGCACTGGTCAAGTCGACCTCGATCAGGTCGAAGACGCCGGCTCCACACTCCCCCGGGCCACGCCCGGCGAGGGAGAAGAGCTCCGTCGCATCCCAGTCAACATAGTAGTCCTTGTTGTCGTGGAAGTCGGGAACAGCCCTGTACTTCTCAACCAGGGCCTTGTAGAGCGACTCGCCTTCCGTTTCGAGAAAGGCTTCCCAGTCGGGATGTTTCGGCGACTGGCGGAACGCTTGAAGCAGCTCCAGCAAGAGCCGCGGCACATTCTTCGCCGGCACAGACTCATTGCCTCGGGCGAGTCGCGTCTCCCCTTCGGCCAGACGCCCGCCGAGTTGCAGCACGTAGTGCGGCACGAGCCTTCCTTGTACGCGTCGCGCCGCGCCGAACAGTCCGATTTCGGCGACCGGGTGTCGCCCGCAGGAATTCGGGCAGCCGCTGATGTTGATCTTCCGCTCGCCCAAGCCGGCCAGGTCGAGGTCGCTCTGGGAGAGCGTCTCGTGGATCGCCCGTGCAAGACCTCGCGATAGGCAGATCCCCAATCGGCAGGTGGCAGCCCCGGCGCAGGACACCAGATCGCGGAGCACGGGAGGCTGACCGTCGGCCAGACGGAGAGCCCGAAGCTCCGCATGCAGTGCGGACAATTCGTTGCGATGGACCCAGCGGAGGATGAGGTTTTGCCGCTGCGTGGCCCGTACGGCCCCTTCGCCGTGGCGGGCCACGACGTCGGCCAGTTTTTCGAGCCGCTCGGCGTCGATATCGCCGAGCGGCAAGGGAATCTGGACCAGATAGAAAGCTCCCTGCCTCTGGGGCACGGCCGCTCGTTGTCGCCACTGCGGGAAGCCCGGGGATTGCCGTGAGCTGGAGGCGTCGATCGTCTGTTGGTGCTCGGGGAGCTTCCGCAGTGGGAGGCTTGCGGGAGACGTCTTGCGGAGTGCTGTGAGTTCGCGTTGGTAGAGCGTGCGGAATCGTTCCAGGCCAATCTCTTCCACGAGGAAGCGGATCCTCGCCTTCTGCCGGTTGCGCCGGTTGCCGTGCTGATCGAAGACCCGCTTGATGGCTTCAGCCACCAGATGGACCTCCCCAGCCGGGACAAACCCCTCCAGGCGGTCGGCCGCCCGGGACGACGCTCCCATGCCGCCGCCCACATAGACCGCGAATCCCGTGTCGCCATTGACTCGCTTGGCAATGAATCCCAGGTCGTTGACCGTCGCGCCGGCGCAGTCGCGGGAGCAGCCGGAGAAGGCAATCTTATACTTGCGGGGAAGCTGGTAGGAAAGCGGATCGGGCAGGAGGAACTCGGTCAGCGTCAACACGTAGGGCGAGATGTCGAAGACCTCGTTGGCGCAGACCCCTGCATCCGCGCAGCCGACGATATTGCGGACCGTGTTACCACCGCCGCCTTTGGTCGAAAGCCCCGCCGTGTGCAGTTCCGTTAAGGCCGGGTAGATATTGCCGAGCAGCACCCGGTGGATCTGAATATCCTGCCGCGTCGTGGCATGTAGCACGCCGTTGCCATACGTCTTCGAGACGCAGGCCAGCGTCCGCAGGTGCTCGGGCAGCACGACCCCTGCGGGAAAGCGGACCCGGAGCATGTAGGTGTCCGATTCCCGCTGCTCGTAGACCCCGCGAGGAACGCGGAACGCGCGGAACTCGGCCGCGGAGCTGGCCCCGCTTTGGAACCGCTGGATTTCTCGTTGAAACTGGGCCAGGTCTTCTTGAGAGTCGGCAGGCAATTGGAAAAGCGTAGGCATCGGGTGATGCTCCATCACAGGTGGCTTGAAGCGAAGATCGACGACGGCATGGTTCCGGGCGACTAGGCCGTGGGGAGCCCTTCCGTGCCGAGAAGCTCAGTGAAGAACGAGGTGTACTTGAACCCGTTGTCCGGCGAGATGGCCACCGCCAGGCCGGTATGATGGTTGGCGAACTCCACCGCGGCGTGCACCAGGGCGCCCGTCGATGGTCCCACGATGAGCCCTTCTTCGCGGAAGAGCCGCTTGGTCATCGCATAGGCTGCCTCATCGTTCACCCGGACGACCTCGTCGATCACCCGGCGGTCGAGAATCCCCGGCGCCTTCGACTCCTCGAGGTTCTTTAGCCCGGGCAGCCTGTGCCCCTTCTGTGGCTCGATGGCGATCACCCGGACGCCGGGATCCTGCTCTTTGAGATAACGCCCGGTGCCGGTGATCGTCCCGCAGGTGCCGAAGCCGGCAAAGAAGTACTTCACCTTTCCTTCGGTCTGTTTCCAGATCTCCGGACCGGTCGTTTCGTAGTGGGCTTTGACATTGTCGGGGTTTTCATACTGGAAGGGCATGGCGTACTGGCCTTTGGTCGCCGTGCCCTGGACGAACGACTGGGCCAGGGCGATGGCTCCGTCCTTGGGATGATTCACCGGGCAGAGATCATCGGGAGTCGCGTAGACTTCGGCCCCAAGCATCCGGAGGATGAGCTTCTTTTCCTCGGGCACGCCATCTGGAATCGTCACCGTGAACCGCTTGCCCAGCAACGCGGCCAAGGCGGCCAGCGCGATCCCCGTGTTGCCCGAACTGGGCTCCACGAGGTCCTTGCCGTCCAACTCGCCGCGCTCCTGCATGCCTTTCAGAAGATAGTAGGCCGTCCGATCCTTGATCGAGCCGAACGGATTGAACCACTCCAACTTGAGGTACAGCTCAAATCCCCCAGGAGGAACGACTCGGTTGAGGCGAACCAAGGGAGTCGGGTTTTCGGGACTTGCGATGAGTTGGCGGACGTCGTGGTAACGCCTCAGGGCTCGGTCGACAGGGAGCGATTGTGGTTCACGGGGTGCAGTCATTGTCTTCCTCGGGAGACGCCTCGATGGGTTGCGGGACGACCTGATGAGAATGCAAGTTCAGTGCCAGAGAAAGCATTTTGACCATCGCAATGGTCAACAAGGCCGCATGCTCCAAGAGTTCCGCTGGAAAAAGGCGAGGCGGCGTGGTAGAGGAGCAACATTGCATGTCATCGTCGCCCCTCAAGGAAGCTCTAGGAGACGACTGTGGCCAGCAAGTATGACGGAAGAGCCCCCGCATACTTACTGGCGCGACAGGATCCATGATGGATATCGCGACTGTCATGGTGATCATTCGGGGCGTCCGGCATTCTCGGTTAGCGATCGCGTTGACACACCGCGATGGCGATGACGACGAAGTGCGTGGGCCATCAGTGGCCAGCGTCGTCGTCCGATGGTTTGTTCGGGATTGCCGTGTCAGCGGGGGGCGAGGCCACAAACCGATAGCCGACACGCCGGACGGTCTCGATGGCCCTGCCGGTTAGGCCGAGTTTTCGCCGCAAGTTGAGAACTTGCACGTCGATCGAGCGATCCGAGATGGCGTACAAACCGCGGTGAATTCCGTCGAGGATTTGTCGCCGCGTGAACGCCTGCCCTGGGTTGCTCACGAGGAATCGAAGGATACTCGCCTCCGTGCGAGTCAAGAACACCGAGTCGCCGCTAATGAGAATCTCTCGCTGATTGGCAAGGGACACCACAACTTCCACCATCACCGTCACTCCGCTTCACTGAGACTATTGAGAAGCTAGACCAGCCCCGAGGCCGCCAATCGCAGTTTCCGCCTAGTTCCAGCGGTGACATCCCATCCCACGCAAGATCATTCGGCGGAACCGCAACTGACGCATTGTCTCCACTGCCTCCTCGTAAGCCATCCGATAGAAAGCCGGCACTCCGACCGAGGGCGAAGCAAAGGTGCTGGCCAGAAGGCCGACGGGGATCAGCACGAAGCCAGTCGGCACGGCGGTGCCTTCCAACCGTCGCTGTTGAATCTGCGGATCCTGGGGTAACTGAATACGATTGCGGTTCATGGCTCCTCCTCGCACGGACAATCGCCCAAAGCGGGCGTTCTCGACGTGCAGAGAAGCAACCGGCGTGCCGAAACCAAGAGCTGGCCGTAAGTGACGAGCAGCCAATGCTTTCCCGAAATACGGCCCGATACTCGCGGACCTTGCGCCAGCTTCTATGCTGGGAGTACCCGTTACCGACGAGGTGCACGCCGTGACCGGCCACGGGAAAGCGGCGGGTGAAAGATGACGATTGGTCGATTCTCCGGCGGCTGGCGTGCTCCATTGGCGCGAACAGATACCGAGCAGGGCGATTCCGTCAAGCATCCGGGCCGCGACCCGTGATGCCGCCTAAAGATTATCTGAATTCCCTCTCCCAGCGACGGAATCGCCCGCGGTCGCGACCACAGACGAAGTGACCTAAGACACCTTTCTGGTGGGCGAAGAGATGGTCATTGCTAGCACTTGGCTCGGTGGGCCATAGGCCAGCCCCCGACGTATGACTGGCGTCTGAGCACGACGGGGGCGATTCGAGCCACGTGGCCTCCGTACGCCACTCAAGCGGAGGTCCCGCAGCAGACCGGCATCATGTTGAAGGCAACCCAGCCCATGCAACCCGCCTTCATGCAAGTGCTCATGCAATCGCAGCAGGCCTGGATCATCCTGACATGCGATTCGTCGCCACTGATGCACATGATCGACACGCCGTCGGAGGTGTTTTTGCACTCAGTCTTGGCCATGGCCATGTTGCATCGACAGATCATCATCCCATTCATCGTGCAGCAGAGGCTGCACATGCCGTTGCCCATCATGCGACAGAGGTTCTGCAGAGTCGCTGTCGACATCTCGTCCTCGCAGACGCAGTTGATTCTCATCCCGCTGGCCTGCTTTTCGAACGTCATCTGGCAACGCGGGATCATCATGGCGGCCTGCGGCATCATCGTCGGCATTTCCGCCATGGTGCCCATTCCCATCGCGCTTGGACCGCCCATCATCCCGGACATCATCGATCGGCCAAACATCATCGTACTCGCCATCGGTCTTCTCCTTTCAGTCAGCGTCGCTGACTTGCAGCATGGATCGACTTCCGAACTTGCCCGTTCCGCGACACACACCGAGAAGATCGCTTCCACGTTTCCAGTTGCCGTGGAGTGTCGTCGCAAAAGACACTATAGGATGATTGCGAATCGCGGCAAGTGGCCATCTACGGAGGGCGCACGCCGTGAGTATTTCGATCAATTTAGTGGCAGCTTTCAGAAGCCCCGGCAATCCTCAGCTTACGGACGGAACGACGGTCTGACTTCCCCGGCTTCGTCTCGTCGCTCTTCCGGACGCAAGCGGAACCAGGACGCATTCGCCGCTATCGCTTACGAGAGCGTTCAAGGTGAATGGAGGCGTCGTGGCGATCGGAAGCTGACAAAGATGTCGCCCCCAACAGAGCGGTAAGGGGGACACGCCCTGCCATCGCAACGCGATTTCGGAACGGTCAATCCCCCGATCCCAGAAAGCGTGGTAGCAGGACCAGATCAGTCGCGTACGAGAATCTTGTCGGACGGGACCACCGCGCTATCAGATCTCAAACATCCAATCATCGTCGCCCCACGACCTCTCGACGGTCGCCTGCGCCTGCAAGAAAGCCAGTTGATAGACGGACTGCTGCATGAGCATCGCTTGCTGCATCAGCCAAGGATACGGAACTGCGGGGAGGACGACGAAGTTCAGCAGTGCGGATGCCTGGATGGCGGCTTTTCGTTGTTGATCGGTCACGAAATGTTGTCGAATGCGGTTGCGAAACATGGATCGACTCCTCAGAGTATCGCTCGGCAAAGAAGGTATCGCGCCAGCCTTTTGAGACTGGCAGAGGGATGTGAGTCAACAAGGGGGCACTGTCGAGTGTCATCGTTGACCGTGATGACGGCGCCGCATTCCAGCCTAAAGCGACGCTGGATGAGAGTCAATTGCAAGCTCTCCTTGAATGTTTCGCCCTGGGGCCTCCGTAAACCTTGGTGGTCGGGTATCAAGGCTCCCCTGCCCCGTGATGAACAGGCGGTGACCCACAGAGAAAGGATCTCCTGCACTGACGAGTTCGGTACTCAGTCTTGGCATCCATAGCGTCTGGCGGTCAGATCGTGTAGTCCGACCAGTCGAGACCGAACGAGGAGAGCCAGAGTTGCTCCTGGGCCGCACGCACGGCTAAGCAAGTCCGGATAATTTGTTGTCACAAGACGGACTTCAACCAGAAGGTCGGGGAAAGAACACCTGCCAGGCGAATCGCGTCCTCCGAGGACAATCTGGCCAAATACAAATGGAAACGTTCCACCTGTTCGTCGATCGTTGTGTACTGCCGGTTGGCGCTGATATCGTTCTTTCCTTGTCCCCAGAGGTGGTCCATGGGGTTGAGTTTCGGGGCTCGCTTGGGCAACCAGATCAACTCGATCGACAGCTCCTCCGCCAACCCCTCCGTCTCTTCGTCCGTGTGGCTGGAATCTTCATCCAACAGCAAGGCAACGTGTCGCTTCCGATAACAGTCGCGCAGGTATTCCAGGAAATCCTGAAAGTCATCTGCCGTTTGATGGGCCTGCGTCAGCCACCACAGGTCGCCCTTGCGGAGATCGATCGCTCCGAACACCACCCGCCGGGCATTCCTCCCCGAGATCGGCACGCTTAGCGGCTTTGCCTTCAGCCCCCAGGCCGCTCGCAACGGGGGAAACAACAACAGGTCCGTCTCATCCTCCGCCAGCAGCACCGTACGGGCACGCAAATTGCGGACCTGACGGCGGATCCGCCGTTTTTTTCTCAAGCTCCGGGTCGGGCTCCAACTCGTAGCGTCCCCGTTTCCAAACGTATCCCAGTCGTTGCAGTTCCTCTCGGACCATGTCTTCCGAGAACGAGCGTCCCGTGGCCTGCTTCAGCCTATCGCTTAGCAAGGAGGCCGTCCAGTTCACCGCCAAATAGCCGCACTCGTCGGGACGATGCTCCATCAGACACCGAAGCCTCGCCTCGCTTCCCTCGTCCCAAGCGCTGGGACGTCCCGTGTGTTCCCCCTCCCACAGTGCCTTGGGGTCTCGCGT
>JBDKTH010001008.1:0-2948 GCA_039680305.1 Thermoguttaceae bacterium
ACCCAGGCGGCCAGCGGAGCCATCGCCAAGGCGGCTCCCAGCCAGAAGTGGGAAAGCAGCGTAAACCGCTTCGTCAGACTATAGGCAAACAGGAACAGCAGCACGGGCACCGCGGCGTAGAGCGGCCACGGATTGCGGGGCAAAAACAGCAGCGTGCCGCCGACAAACCCCAGCGACATGACCACCGTGAACAGCACCACGCTCCCCACGCTCAACACGCCGGCCGGCAGATGTCGCTGCTTGGTCCGCGGATTCAACGCGTCGATCCGCCGGTCGGCCAGCCGATTGAACGCCATCGCCGCGCTGCGCGCACAGACCATGCACACCAGAATCCCCACCAGCTCCTGCCAGCGAAATCCGATCGGCGGGCTGCTGCGGAGATTCGCCGTCCACGCCATGACCGCCGCCAACAGCGCAAACGGCAGCGCAAACAGCGTGTGGCTGAAGCGGATCATTTCGAGCAGTTGACCAGCGCGGTGGAACATCTACTGCCCCCAGCGGCGAATCAGCGCGTTCGGCACATTCAGCTGATCGCAGATCCTCGCGACCACGAAATCGACCAGGTCCTGGATCGAGGTCACGCCGTGATAGAAACCGGGCATGGCGGGGAGGATCACGGCGCCGGCTTCGGCCGCACGCTTCAGATTCTCGAGTTGCACCAACGACAGCGGCGTCTCGCGGGGCACGAGGATCAGCCGGCGGCGTTCCTTGAGATGCACTTCGGCGGCGCGGTGGATCAGGTTGGCGGTGGTCGAATAGACGATCGCGCTGAGCGTGCCGCCCGAGCAAGGGCAGACGACCATGCCGTCGGTCAGGAAGGAGCCGCTGGCGATCGGGGCCATGTAGTCGCGGTAATGGTGGTAGCGGATCTGGCCTTGCTCGCCGGAGGGCACCGACAGGACGCTGCTCTCTTCGCTCGAGATGCCCGCCAGCGTGCGGACCATCTGGAGCTTGGGGTCCGTGGTGTGGATCTTGCCGCCGAGCATGAGCATCGACGGGTGGAAGTTCTCCAGGTCCACGGTCAGATTCAGCTCTTGTTTCAACACGGCCTGGGCGGCGGCACTGATCGTCAGATGCACGTCGCATCCGGCAGCCAACAGCACTTCCACCAGGCGTATCGCATACGTCGCCCCGCTCGCCCCGGTAATGGCCACGACGATATGACGTTTCATTTGGTCCCCACGTACAAAATGGCAATCCCGAACGTGAAGCGATAGTAGCGCACGTCGCCGAGCCCCGCATTGCGCATTCGCTCAGCGAGGGCCTCGGCTTGCGGAAACTCGCCCACGCTCGTCGGAAGGTAATCATAGGCCGCCTGGCGGTTCTGTGCCAGCGTCTGGCCGATCCGCGGCACGACGAGCCGGAAGTACCACGCATAGAGCGTCCGTAGCGGCCACATCCGGGGCATGGCGAATTCCAGAACGGCCACGTGTCCACCCGGCCGGCAAACCCGAGCCATCTCGCGGAGCCCCTGGTCCGTGTCGCTGACGTTTCGCAGCCCGAAGGCGACACAGACGATCTCAAAGAGGTTGTCGGAGAAGGGAAGCTGTTGGGTGTCGGCTTCCACAAGGCGGACCTGCTGGCTCGCCCCGACTCGGCGAACTTTCTCTTGCCCCACCAGGAGCATCGGACGCGTGAAGTCGGCTCCGACCACCGGGACCCGTTTGCCGGCGGCCCGCCAGTAGGCCAGGGCCAGGTCGCCCGTGCCCGTGCAGACGTCCAGGATCGGCCCGTCCCCACGCGGCGGAACCAGCTTGACGGTCCGGTAACGCCAGTACCGATCAACGCCCGCCGACAACAAGTGGTTCAACAGATCGTAACGCGAGGCGATCTCGCCGAACATCTGTCGGATACGGGATGCGGATTTGTCGACTGGCATGCTTCAATCGGTCGTGTTCGGCTCAGGCCCCGGCCCCGTCCAGGAATAGCTTGGAGAATTGAGCTACTAGAAAGAGAGAATCCGCCGAGCCTTTGATGCTCGGCAATCGACCCACGGCGGATTCTCTCTTTCTACTGGGGGGCCTTGGCAGTTTTTTTCGGGAATTCGTCGTTCATCAATGAAGCAACTGCCGCCACCCCCAGTGCAGACTTCCGGTGTTTTCCCACGGCAGTTGCTTCATTGGTAGCTCAATTCTCCAAGCTATTCCTGGACGGGGCCAAGCCCGAGACCATAGGCGGCCCAACGCTCGCTGACCAGTCGGCGCAGGGCCTCGGGCATCGTGGCGACCACCGGCTGCGCGTCGCAGCCTTCGTCCGCCAACTTCGCCGTGGCATCCACGGCCATGCGACGGCCCAGCGTGCTCGATCCGCCGGCCGGGTCCAGCACACTCGGTGGCCCCTCTTGAAAGAATACATCACGCCCAGGATCAACATAAGCGGAAATCGCCGACCAAACCTGGTTTTGGTCGCGGACGTCCACCTCCTCGTCCACAACGACCAGGACCTTCGCCAGCATGAATTGCCGCATCCCCAAGAGCGCCGAGGCAACCTTCCGGGCCTTACCGGGGTAGGCATTGCGGATCGAGGCCAAACCCCAATGGCGAGTGGCCCCGAATAGCGGCAATTCGAGGTCGACCAGTTCGGGAATCGCCAGCCGAACCAGTGGCAAAAAGGCCCGCTGGAGGAACTGGCTGACCACGCAGGCCTCGTCGGGCACGGGGCCCGGAATCACCGCCGGAACCACAGGATTCGCCCGATGGGTCATCGCCGTGACGTGCACCACCGGGGCTGGACGCGAACGCTCATACAGGCCGCCGGGGCCGGTCAACAGTCCCGTAGCGACGGCCGGTTCCGCCGGATCAATGTAACCTTCGAGGACAAGCTCCGCATCGGCCGGCACTTCCAGTCCGATCGTGCGGCACTTGACCAGTTCCCTCGCCTTGCCACGCAGAAGTCCGGCGACCGCCGAGATATCGGCATGGGAGGGCAACGGGGCCATGGCCGCCAAG
>JBDKTH010000894.1:0-3051 GCA_039680305.1 Thermoguttaceae bacterium
CGTTCACCTCCCATTGCTCTCCACCTGCCCTCGCGGGCACGCAGTGATGTTCGGTTCCAGAGTTCAAACCCAACTCTGACAGGGACTTCCACCCTGCCGGTTCAACCCGCTTCCAGGCGCACTAGCAGGCACGCTCCGCCGTACCGCTGGCTTACTGTGGCGGCGGTCGGGTGGCACTGGCATCTTGCCAGTGCTTCCCTTGGCAGGCGAGTTCGTCAGGCACCGGCTTGCCCGGACACGATCAACCGAGCCGAGCTTGTAGCCGGGAACTGCACGGGATTTGCCCGATCGATGGGCGTTCTGGGAGGGGCGACGTGCAAGCCCGGTTCAATTCAAAGAGCACTGGCGGCACGCCAGTGGCACCCGGCGCCAGAACCTGCCGGGTTGGTGACAGAATGCGGGTCAGTCCAAGCGCTGGATGACCGCGTCGGCGAAGGCGTCGGTGCTCAGGGTGCCGCCTAGATCGCGGGTCTTCTCGCCTTCGGCCAAGGCGCGATTGTAGGCCGTTTTGAGACGCTCGGCGGCAGCGTGGGAGGCCGGGTCGCCGCGTGTTTCGGCCAGGTGGTTCAAGAGCATCACGGCCGACATCAGCAGGGCCAGCGGATTGGCCAGGCCCTTGCCGGCAATGTCCGGGGCCGAACCGTGAACGGCCTCGAACAGGGCGATCTCGTCGCCGTAATTGGCGCCGGGCACGACGCCCAACCCTCCGACCAGGCCGGCGCAGAGATCGCTCATCATGTCGCCGTAAAAGTTCTCCAACAGGAGCAGGTCGAACTGCGAGGGATTCTGCACGAGCTTCATGCAGCCGGCGTCGATGATCACCTCTTCGTAGTCGACGTTGGGGTATTCCCGCTCGCGGACCTGCCGGGCACAGCGCAGGATCAGGCCGTCGGTGAGCTTCATGATGTTGGCCTTGTGGAAGACGGTGATCTTCCGCCGCTGCCGCTGGGTGGCGAAACGGAAGGCCCAGCGGGCAATGCGCAGGCAGGCGGTCTGCGTGGCCACTTTCATGCTCACCACGACGTCGTCGGTCAACTGGTTCTCGGCGCCGCTGTAAAGCCCCTCGGTATTCTCGCGGATGATGATCAGATCGACGTTGTCGAAACGCGTCGGCACGCCGGCCAGACTGCGCACGGGCCGGACGGCGGCGTAGAGATTGAGCTTTTTGCGCATCTGGACGTTGACCGAGACGAAGCCGCCGCCAACGGGCGTCGTGCAGGGCCCTTTGAGCGCCACACGGTAGTGCCGGATCGCGTCCAGCGTTTCGTCGGGCAGCAGTTCCTGCCCCCGGTTCAGGGCCGCCACCCCGGCCTGGTGTTCGTGCCAGTCGAGCGGGGCTTTGGCCGCTTCGAGGATGCGTCGGGTGGCCGCGGTGACTTCCGGCCCGATCCCGTCGCCGGGGATCAAGACGGCGTCGTGGGTTTTTGTGGGTGTCGGCACGGAGTGTCCCTCACAGGCAAAAAATGTCGAATGTCGAAAGGCCGAATGACGAAGGAATGACGAAGCACGAATGACCAAAGGCCGCGAGGTTATCTCCTTCGGGCTTTGTCCTTTCGTCATTCCTTCGTCATTTGGCCTTCGACATTCGACATTCTCCCCGCCGGTGGGATTATACGCAGCCGGACCGTCTCAGACGACTCGGCAAATCACGCACTTCAGGTACTCGCTCTCGGGGCAGGTGACCATCACGGGGTGATCGGGCGAGGGGCCGCGCACCTGGAGGAGTTGCAGGTCGCGGCCGGTCTGTTGGGCGACGCCGAGGAGCATGTCGAGGAAATCGTCGCGCGTGACGTGGCCCGAGCAACTGCAGGTGACGAGGATCCCGCCCGGCTCGAGCAGTTCGACGCCCAGCCGATTCAGCCAGTGGTAGGCGCGCAGCGCTTCGTCAATTCCGCGGCGGCTCCCGGCAAACTTGGGCGGATCGAGGACCACGCCGCCGTAGCGTTGGCCGGCCGACACGCGGGCTTCCAGCCACTCGAACGAGTCGGCCGCTTCGAAGCCGACGTTCGTCAGCCCGTTGAGTTCGGCGTTCGTCTTGGCCAGTTCAATGGCCTTTCGGCTGGAATCGATGCCGAGCACTTCCTGGGCCCCGCCGAGGGCCGCGGCGGCCAGGCCGAAGCCGCCCGAGTAGCAGAAGACGTCGAGCACCTTGCGGTCGCGCATGTAGCGGGCAGCCTCGCGACGGTTCTCGCGTTGATCGAGGTAGAAGCCGGTCTTCTGGCCTTCGGCGAGGTCCACGTGGTAGCGCAGGCCTTGATCGGTGATGAGCACCGGTCCGTCGGGCGCCTTGCCCCAGGCGAACCGATCGACCGGGTCCAGCCCCTCGGCCTTGCTGACCGATCGATCGGTGCGGACCAGGATCCCCTGCGGCTTGACGAGTTCGGCGAGATTCTCCATGATCGCCGGCAGGCGCGTGACCATTCCCAGGGAGGTGACCTGGATGACCAGGTAGTCGGCGTAGCGATCGACGATCAGGCCGCTGAGTCCATCGCCTTCACTGAAGACGAGCCGGGCGGCGCCTTGGGGATCGGCGTAGCCGAGCACGCTGCGCAATCGCACGGCGGCCTCCAGGCGTCGCCGCCAAAAGGCCTCGTCCAAGGCCTCGGTCGAGCGCCAGGTGTAGAGCCGCACGCGAATCCGGCTGCGGCTATTGAACACGCCCCGAGCGACGAACTTGCCTTTGTCGGAGACGAGATCGACGATGTCGCCGTCGGCCGGCGCACCTTCGACCCGTTCCACGGCCGAATCGAGGACCCAAGGATGCCGCCCGTAGAACGGCCGGGCTTTGCGGGGTTTGAGAACAACTTGTGCCAACGGGATTCCTCAACTTTCAATCAGGGTCGGAGCCGGGCCGGGTAGGCCCGGAAGCGGGGCGACACGCCCCGGCTCGGAGTATGGTTTATCAATACTCCCTCTCCCTCTGGGAGAGGGTCGGGGTGAGGGGAGCTGTCGATGGCCATATCCATGGCAATTCCCCTCACCCTAACCCTCTCCCGGAGGGAGAGGGGATCGAGTGGCAACCTCTCCCGGAGGGAGATGGGTGCTGAGTAG
>JBDKTH010001109.1:0-15853 GCA_039680305.1 Thermoguttaceae bacterium
TCCTCGCTGCTCGACGGTGACCACCAGCGGGACCTTGTGACGGGGAAAGGCCAGTTCCTGGGGATTCTTGAGACGGATCTCCAGGTCGCGGACTTCGGTCGCCCGGCCTAAAGTCTTCACGTAGACCGGCGCGGCCATCGCCCGAGCCTTGGCAACGCTCTGACGCACGACGGCCAGGCCCCCGGGACCGTTGTGGATGCCGTCGCTCAGCAGGAGCATCGCCTGACCCTGTGCACGCTGGTCGTCGAGGGCCGCCTCGACCACCGCGGCCAGATCGGTGCCGGCGCCGTCCGGTTTCACCTGCTTGAGCCCCTCGGGCGACTGCGGCGACGAGTTTTCGGCGAACGTCCGCAGCCGGATCTCGAAGCGATCCTCCAACCGTCGGGCACACTCGACCGCCAGACGCTCCGCCTGAGCATAACGGGTCTGGCCCTCCTCGGCGTCGGCGGTGGCCATGCTGGCCGAACCGTCAACCAGGATGCTCAACAGCGGCTTGCCAGCGGGCGGAGGAATCCGCTGGACCCAGGTGGGATTCAGCAGAAGCACCAACGGAATGACCAGGACCAGGCCCATCAGCGTCATGACCGCCGGCCACCGCCGGCCAAGTCGGCGACGGCTCGCCAGGGCGTACCAGGCCCAAAGGCCTGCCGCGGCGAGAGCCAACGGCACCCAGAGGCCGAGCGGGATGTACGGGTCGAGGATGATCTGTCTCATTGGTTCAGGTCCGGAATGCCAACAAGGTGGCGAGCTCGCCCAGCAAACACAACACGCAGCCTGCTGCACACCACTTCCAAAAATCGTCACGCTGCCGATCCGCGTCGAAGGCGCTCGCATAATGGATGTCGCAGCCGGCAGCGAGCCGGCCCGTGAGCACGTTGGCCGGCAAGCTCTCCAACTGGCTCTCGTCGGCCGGCAGGCCCACCGGCATGGCAAACACCGTCTGGTTGTCGCGATGGATCCGGTAAACCCCGGGATGCGAGGGCGACCGCCAGTGCCAGGCCGCGCCGAGGGCCTCGTCGACCAGTTCCCCGGCCGCGCCGCTGCCCGGGTCGGCCTGCAACGCCACGGGCCCCTGAACGTTCAGCCCCGCGGCCATCCCGATCTCGGCAGGCAGATTGACCACCAGCGGTTCGCCGCAGACCGCCGACGCGGTGATCCGGCGTCCATCGAGCATCCGTTCGACCAGTTCGGTCAGAAGCGGGACGAACGCCGGCGACTTGGCCAGGTTCGAGGCCGTCAGATCGGCATTGACCACGGACAGCGTCCCCGCTTCCGAACCGCTGAGCACCAGGCAGGCCGTTCCATCGCTGTAGGTGGCCAACAGTTCGTCGTCGAGTGCGTTGGGTAGTTGCCGGGAGGAAAGCCCGCCGGCAAATCGCAGCGGACCAGTGACCTGGGGCAGTTGATCCCCGAAGACGCTAAACGGCCGCTCATCGCGGCGCACCGAGGCAAGCACCAGGTTGTGGCGTCGCTGGCCGGACGGCGGCGGGACGAACTCCACCGGCATCTGCAGCGAGTTGCCGGAAGCCTCGGTCAGCAGTTTGAGGTTCGTGGCATCGATCGGTTCGGCAGCCACGTAAAGCAGCGGCCGGCCGCGACGAAGCAGCCCCGCCAGCACGCGGATCGCCGGGTCCGGGAGCTTGCCCGGGTGGTCGAGCAGGATCAGATCGGCGGCGGCCAGGGCGGCCGCATCCACGTCGTCCGGACCGAGGCGGATCGCCTGGGCCGAAGCCTTGTCGCCTAGCGACTCGTCGGGCACCAAGGCGCAGTGGAGGAAATGGCTCGACGACAGACGCGCCTTGGCGGGTTGACGCGTGATAATCGCATAGACCGCTCGCGGGCGGACCTGCACCACCAAAGGCCGGACGTTGTCGGCCGACAGGGCGTCGTCAACATCGACCAGCCGGGCCTCGCCCGTCTGCCAGCCCGTGGCACGCAGTTCGACCTGATGGCTGAGCGTCGTACGTTGTCCGGCCGCGCAGGTGCCCTGGAGACGCCAGGTCTCGTCGCCGAGGCTCACGTCGACGGCAACCTTGCGGGCGGTCGGTGAGAAGTTGCCCACCTCGACCTCCAGCTGGACCGTGCGGCTGCGGGAGCTCTCGGCGCGGCCCTCGGCCCGAAGCACGGCAATGTTCAGCGGGGTCTGGGCGGGGGCGACCGATTCCAGTTGGATCTGAGTGCCCTGCGGCAGCCGCGTGAAATCGGCCGCCGCCCAACTGGCTCGTTGGAAATCGGCCACCACGACCAGCTCCCGCCGCCGCTGATCGTCCGGAGACTGGGGCGCGAGCATCCGGGCCGCTTCTTCCAGGGCCCGGTTGACGTCGAGCCGCTGGGGCAGCACCCGGCAGCGTGATAGTTCGTCACGCAGCGCCTCGAAGTTGGTCGATGGCCGATCGAAGACCGGCCGGGCTGACGCGCCGGCCACGATCAGGTTGGCCTGCAGGCCCGGGCGGTACTTGAGGTAGTTGGCGGCGACGGTCCTCGCACGCTGGCCGCCCTCGGCCCCGCCCTCGACTGCTCCCATGCTCTGGCTAACGTCGAGGATCACCGCCCGAACGGCACTGCCGGGGGCCTGATCGGAGACCAATGGCTGGCCTCCCCATTGTGGTCGGGCAATGGTCATCGCAATCAGCAGCACGGCAAGCGTGCGTAGCAAGAGGACCAGAAAATCACGCAGGCGATGGCGAGTACGACGCTGGTGGATCGCCTCGCGCACGAACCGCACCGTGGAAAGCGGCAGACGAACGGGCCGCGGCCGGGTCAGCAGGTGAACCACCACCGGTACGATCGCCGCTACCAGTCCAACCGCCAACGCCCAGGGATGAAGGAACGTCATGGGATCTCCGTCGCTCTCCTCATGGACTTTGACGAATAAAGCCGGTTAGGGGTTATTGCATCCCCGGTTGTCAAGGGAACACCAGTCAAGCCGTTTAGCCGCGGCACTCGTGCCGCGCGTTTGGTGGCTGTTCCGTCATCAGCACGAGCCACAAGGAAGAGGTAATACTCTTTCTCATCCAACTCGCTCCACCAGAAAACCGCTCAGCGTCTGCAAGTAGGGGACGGTGGTCGACACGCGGCGGTAGTCGCAGGCGCCGGCCAGGGCCAACTGGCGGACCATGGCCAAGTGGGCCGCGAATCGGGCCTCATAAGCGCGCCGAATCTCCGCCGGGGAGCAATCGACCCGGCCGCCATCCTCCAGGTCTTCAAACCGGTAGGCCATCCCCTCAGGCAGACGTTCCTCCTCGGGATGGACCAGGTGCAGGACGATCACCTCCCAGTTGCGGTGCCGGAACAGCCGCAACGTGGCGAAGACCTCTTCGAGGTCCTCCATGAGGAAATCGCTCATCAACAACAACACCCCGCGCCGCTGAGAACGCTCGAAGAGGCTGCGCAGGCCCCCGGCCATACGCACGGCAGGCCGGGCCTCCAAACGCTCGATCGCGTCCTGTACGTGGGCCACGTGAGAAACCGTGCTGCCCGCCGGGATCAACTCGCGGAGCCCCTCGTCGAGCACGGCCAGGCCGACCTGATCCTGCCCGCGACCAATGACGTGGCTCACCGCGGTCGCCAGATACTGGACATACTCCAATTTCGACCCGCGCCCGTCATGTCGATCGCCGAAACGCATCGACCCGCTCGTGTCGAGGGCCAGGGTGCAAGCCAGGTTGGTCTCTTCCTGATGCAGGCGGATGAAGGCCTTGCCAGTGCGGGCCAAAACCTTCCAGTCCAACCGGCGCAGGTCCTCGCTGCCGGAGTATTCGCGGAATTCGACGAACTCGCCGGCGCCGCCCTGCTGCCGCGACTGATGGCGTCCACTGAAAGAACCCTCGATCCGATGCCGTGTGGCAAACCGCATATGCTCCAGGGCGGCCAGCGCACGCAGATCGAGAAACCGGCTTCTGACCTGGGTGCTCATCAGGCAACGTCCCCAAGCAACCGGGCGATGATGCTCTCCGAGGTGATCCCGTCGCCCACGGCGCGGTGATTCACAATGATCCGGTGGCGAAGGATCGGCGGGGCAACCGCGAGGATGTCGTCGGCGATCGGGGCCGAGCGGCCCAACAGCAGCGCCCGGGCCTTGGAGGCCAACACGAGGTTCTGCGAGCCACGCGGCCCGGCGCCCCAGGCGATGTAGTCGTGCACGTAGCCGTTGTTCTTGGGCGAATCGGGCCGGCTGGCGCGACAGATCCGCACGGCCAGCGAGGCCACGTTCTTGGCCACCGGCACGGCCAGGACCAGGTCGCGCAGGCGCAGGAACTCTTCGCGCGAGAGGGCCGCCGTCGGCAGTTTCACCGGACCGGCCGTCGTGCGCATCACGATCTCTTCCTCCTGCTCCTCGTCGGGATAGCCGATGTGGATCTCCATCATGAAACGATCCAACTGGGCCTCAGGCAGTGGGTAGGTGCCTTCCTGCTCGATGGGATTCTGCGTCGCGGCGACCAGGAACGGTTCTTCCAGTGGATACGTCTGTCCGCCCACGGTCACGTGCTGCTCGGCCATCGCTTCAAGCAACGCCGATTGGGTCTTGGGCGCGGCACGGTTGATCTCGTCGGCCAGCACGAGATTGGCAAACACGGGCCCCGGCCGGAAGGTCATCTGCGGGGCGTCGCCGTCGTGGCTGCGCCCGAGCAGTTCGTAGCCGGTCACATCGGCCGGCATGAGGTCGGGAGTGAACTGGATGCGGGCGTATTTCCAGTGAAATGCCGACGCGAGGGCCTTGACCATCAGCGTCTTGGCCAGCCCGGGCACGCCGACCAGCAGGGCGTGCGAGCCGGTCAAGGCACAGACCAGCAGTTGGTCGATCACGTCGTCCTGCCCGACGACCACCTGATGCAGGCTGGCCCGCAGGGTGCGGATCCGATCGGAGAATTGGTCCAGTTGACGCTGCGCCAGAACCTCGGCCGGGGTCTCAACAGACATAGCGTTCTCCCTGCCAGCCGCCGGAGAAGGTGCGGCTTGCGATAAGAAATGAGGGGTTGTCCAAAACCTGTGGCCTGCAGCCGTAGGACCCGTATTCCCCGTCCTCCGACCGCCGCTCGATCGAGCGAACACCACCCACCCCCGACAACCTTCAGAATGGACGCCCGTAGCATAACGGAAAACGACAGCAATGGCAATCAGGTGGGCCCAGCCGGGAAAACTGTCTCAGGCGCCGCCAGGAATGGAAACAGAACAGACTGGTCACGAGAATGACGCCCCCCTGACAGCCGGCTTACCCGCCGCAGACACGAAAGCCTTAGGACCCGTCCAGAGATAACTTGGAGAATTGAGCTACCAATGAAGCAACTGCCGTGGGAAAACAGCGGATTCTCTCTTTCTAGTAGCTCAATTCTCCAAGTTATTTCTGGACAGGTCCTTACAGCCACTAGAGGGGAGGATTGGACGCGGGCTTGCCTTCCAGGCTGGGGCCAAGGGAGGCAAGAGCGGGGCGGATTTGCCCCTTGCATGGCCATTCGCTGCTTGGCAAATTAGCCAACCACTCGGGGAGACCACGGACGAAGTCTCCCTATTCCTTATCTTGCTCGCCAATCGAATCCTACTTGACCAACTCTCGCTCAGACGCCACGCCTGCGTTTGGGCGGGGAAAGAACCGCTGCTGGAAGTAGAGCGCAACGTTCACCAGGCCAATCAATGCGGGCACTTCGACCAGCGGACCAATGACGGCCGCAAAAGCGGCGCCATGGTTGATGCCAAAGACGGCCACGGCCACGGCAATGGCCAGCTCGAAGTTGTTGCTGGCCGCGGTAAACGACAGGGTGGCCGTCTTCGCATAGTCTGCCCCGGCCTTCCGGCTCATGAAGAAGCTCACCAAGAACATCACGATGAAGTAGATCAGAAGCGGGACGCCGATCATCAGGACGTCGAGCGGCTTCTCGAGGATCTTCTCGCCTTGGAGGCTGAACATCACGAGGATCGTGAACAGAAGTGCGACGAGCGTGATCGGGCTGATCTTGGGGATGAACTTCTGCTCGTACCATGAGCGCCCCTTGGCCTTCACCAGAACGAAACGGGTGATCATCCCTGCCAGGAACGGAATGCCAAGGTAGATGAACACGCTCTCGGCGATCCGGCCGATCGTGATCTGTGTGCGAAGGATCTCTTCATCCACGGCCGTGGGCAGCCCGAGTCTCATGGGCAGCACCACGATGAACAGGTAGGCGTAGACGCTGTAGAACAGCACCTGGAAGATGCTGTTGAACGCCACCAATCCGGCCGCGTATTCGGTGTCGCCCTTGGCCAGTTCGTTCCACACGATCACCATCGCGATGCAGCGCGCCAGTCCGACCAGGATCAGACCGGTCATGTATTCCGGCTGATCGTGAAGAAAGAGGGCGGCCAGGGCGAACATCAGGATCGGACCGACGACCCAGTTTTGCACCAGCGACAGGCCCAGGATCTTCCAGTTCCGAAACACATCCCCCAGTTCCTCGTACCGGACCTTGGCCAACGGCGGGTACATCATCAGGATCAGTCCCAGGGCGATGGGAATACTCGTGGTCTCGCCGAACTTGAAGTGGTCGATCAGCGAGGCGATCCCCGGGGTAA
The DNA here is from genome assembly GCA_039680305.1 of Thermoguttaceae bacterium. GTDB lineage: Bacteria > Planctomycetota > Planctomycetia > Pirellulales > Thermoguttaceae > JBDKTH01. Next base: position 6,547 of record JBDKTH010001109.1, read on the forward strand.
ACCGCCCGAGCCCGACACCGACCGCCATGGCCAAAAAGATCCATAGGGTTAGATAGCGGTCGAGGAACGAGAGTCGCTTGACGATGCCGTCACTCATGGTCTATCTGCTCCTTAGCGAAATAGCCAACTAAGGCTACCCCAAAAAGGCCGGCTTAGCCGTCCTCCCTCTATTTGCAAGCACACTTCCCGTGGGCCTCCACGCTCCCCTGGATCACCGACTCCACGCCCCGGCAAAAACCCACACGGCAGCGGACGCGAAGGCGGTCCTGGCTCCTATCGGCACTTCGATGCTTGGCATTTCAACCAAATGCCTTCCCACGCACAAGACTCAAAGGTGCTGAATCAGGGCCTTGAGCCGTTTCAGCGCCCCGCGAGCGATGCAGTACCGCACCCGCGGACCGTCGATCTCGCCCTGCACCAACCCCGCGTCCTTGAGTACTTTCAGGTGCTGAGACACGGTCGATTGAGCCAGGGGCAGCAACGCCACCATCTCCCCACAGATGCATTCGTTCTGCTGGGCGAGGATTCGCAAGATCTGCACGCGAGCCGGATGCCCTAGCGCCTTGGCGTACTTGGCCAACTCCTCATCAGCTGCTTGGCTCGTGAGGGTCTCGACCGGAAGAGCTTTGGCGTCATCTTCGCAACAGAGCTTCCGCATGGCTTGACCTTTCAAAATCGTTTATCTACGATTAACGATATACCGCAACCGAATGGTTGTCAAGGTGGCAGGGCGTAGACGTCACGCCCGCGTGCGGGCTGAAAACCGTTCCAGAGTGACGTAGCCGCCCGCCAGGAAGCGACAGGCGATCCTACAGGAGAAAAATCGAATGTCAGAGACAGTTCAGCAAGCAGTACAGTCGAAGTATGCCTCCGTTGCCAAGAGTGGCCTTTCCAGCGACCAAGAGGGGGTGCGATCGGTCGCTCAGGCATTCGGCTATACCCCGGAACAGTTGGCCTCGATTCCGGCCGAGGCCAATATGGCCCTATCCTGCGGAAATCCCACCGCATTCGCCAGTCTCAAGCCGGGGGAAACAGTGGTCGACCTTGGCTGCGGCGGTGGCATGGACGTATTTCTGGCCGCAGCACGGGTGGGCCCGACAGGCAAGGCCATCGGTATCGACATGACCCCCGAGATGATCGCGTTGGCCCGTCGCAACGCCGCCAAGGGGCCGGACGGTCGACCGATTTTGAATGTCGAGTTCCACCAGGCGACGATCGATCATCTTCCCTTGCCAGATCGTTCGGTGGACTGTGTCACCAGCAACTGCGTGATCAATCTCGCCCCCGACAAGCCCGCGGTCTTTCGCGAGATCGCCCGGGTCCTCAAGCTGGGTGGGCGTTTGGCCGTCAGCGACATCGCCCTCAAGCGGCCCTTGCCGCCCGAGATTGGCAACGACCTCATGGCCTACGTTGGCTGCATTGCGGGAGCCATTCCCATCGAAGACTACCGCCAAGGCTTGATCGAGGCGGGCTTTGCCGGCGTCGAGGTTCTGGACTCCGGGGCCGATCTGAATGCCTATATTCAAGCAGGAACCCCCGCCAGCTGCTGCTCGGTCGCCGAACCCGCATCGTTGCCGATCACTCAGACCAAGGGCTGCTGCTCTTGCGGGACTGACGCGACGCTTCACGATCAACTTGCCGGCTTATTGCGGCAGTACAACGTCAATGACTACGCGGCCAGCGTTCGAGTTTTTGCTGTGAAGCCGCAATAGGCATCATGCCGTTGTGCGGAATTGATCATCGCAGGAGAGTATCGAGCCGTGGCATCGCGAAAGCCTGACGGGGCCCAGGGCACAAGCTACAATGTTCACCGTAAAGACCGTCCCCGCGTTCGTCGAGCATCGCAACCCCTCCTTCGAGCGGCGTTGCCATTCGAGGCGGTTCCGCAAGTGGGGTAACAAGGAAGCCAGGCAAGTGTGCTCGATGCAAAGCGATGAAGAACTGATGCTCTCTGCCGGAGCCAGCAATCTGGCTGCTTTCGACGAGATCGTCTGTCGGCATCAGGGCTCGGCCTGGAATACGGCCTATCGCTACTTGGGAGACGCCGCGGATGCGGAGGATATCGTCCAAGAGACGTTCCTGCGTCTGCTCCGCTCAGCCGATCAGTATCGACCGACCGCCGCTTTCCGGACCTATCTCTACAGGATCATCACGCGCCTGTGCATCGACGCATCCCGGAAGAAACGGCCTCGTCCGGTCGCCGATCTGGCCGGGGTTGCTGGACAGGTCGCTGATCCGGCCGCCGACCTGGAAGCGGCTGAACGAACGAGAGCCGTGCGATGCGCCCTGGATTCTCTGCCACCTAACCAGCGGATGGCTACTGTGTTACGGTACTATGAGGGCCTCAGCCATCTGGAGATCGGGGAGGCGATGGACACGACGGCCAAGGCGGTGGAACGGATGCTGACGCGAGCCCGGGCCACCCTGGAGACGCTTCTGGGGGGATTTCTGGAATAACCGAACAGACCGAGGGGAGTTTGATCCGGTCGATCGTTTATCAAGGGTGAAGGAGGTGAACCCGTGCGATGTGAGACTATGGAACAAGGGCTGGATGCGTATCGAACCAAGGGACTGGCCCCACAGATCCAGGCTCAGTTCGAGAGGCACTTGGCGGACTGCCGATCCTGCCGTGAGACGCTGGCTCGCTTGGAGCGGCTGGCAATCCTTCTTGGGAGCGATCCGGCCCCGCCCGTGCCCCAGGGTATGGCCGGGCGAATCATGGCCGAGGCCCGCCGACAGTTCCAGACGCCCCAGTCTGTTGATCGGAAGCTGCCCAGCCTGCTCCGCTGGTGGCAATCGCTGACGCTCCCCATGCAGGCCGCGGCGGCCGTGGTTCTGGCCGTTGGTCTGGCCGCCGGCGCATGGATGGGCCGGGACACTGGGCAAGGGTCGTCGCTAGCCACATCCACCACCCCCTCGAAGGAGTATAGCTTCGACTATCTTTCGGAAGCCCCCGCAGGCTCTCTGGTGGATGCCTACTTGCGACTAACCTTGGCCCAGAACTAACGGATGGTAAGCCGTGTGGAAGAACACGAAACCTCTGCTGATCATGCTGTCGGCAGCCTTAAATGTGGCCTTTATCGGAATGTGGCTTACTTATGCGGCGGTCTCCGGCATTGAAACACGGCAGACGGCTTGCGAGCCCGGAGACAGCCAATCGGTGTGGTGTCCGCTTCATCGCGAGTTGAACGTCACTGCCGACCAGTGGATGGAGATCGAGCCACGACTGCGAGCGTTCCGTGCCTCTGCAGACGAGATTTGCCGACAGATCGGAGGATTGCGGATCGGGATCATCGACGAGCTTCTCAAAACGAAACCCGACCTTCAGACAATAAACGCGAAGCAGGAGGAAATCCTTGCAGGCCAGCGCAGGATGCAGGGGTTGGTAATTGAGCAGTTGATGAACGAGAAGAAGGTTCTCACCGCCGAACAGCAGCAGCGGCTCTTTGACATGCTTCGTGGTGAATCCGGTTGTGGCCGCGGTGGCCCCCTGTTGGTCCCAGGCAGGGGCTATGGGCAACGAATCGGACAGACTCTTCGCACGGGCGACAAGTGAGGCCGCCTCTTCGTTTGTCCGAAAGGAGGTAGGTTATGTGGATCGTTCGCCTCGCCCTTCGCAGGCCATACACCTTCGTGGTGGCAGCGTTGGTGCTATTGCTGCTGACGCCGCTCGTGCTGTGGCGGACCCCAACGGACATTTTTCCTTCCATCGATATTCCGGTGGTCAGCGCGGTCTGGACCTACAACGGCCTGAGTGCTCAGGAAATCGAGCAGCGGATTGTGTTCAATCACGAACGCATGATCGCCACCCTCGTCGACAATATCGAGCATATCGAGTCCACGGCGTATAGTGGGGCTGCGGTCATCAAGGTCTTTCTCCGGCCGGGCGCCTCCGTGGATGCCGGGGTGGCGCAACTCACGGCCACAGGACAAGCGATTCTGCGGATGTTGCCTCCGGGCATCACGCCGCCGATCATCATCCGGTACAATGCTTCGTCCGTCCCCATCCTGCAATACAGTTTCGCCAGCAAGCAACTCTCTGAAGCGGAACTGCAGGACCTGGCGTTCAGCCAAGTGCGTGTCGGCCTGGCAAACGTGCCGGGCGCCGCCATTCCGTACCCTTATGGTGGTAAAGTGCGCGTCGTGGCGGTCGACCTCGACCTGACCGCACTGAAAGCCAAAGGCATTTCGCCCCTGGAGGTCGTCAATGCGCTGAATGCCCAAAACCTGATCCTGCCCAGCGGCACCGCGAAAATCGGTTCCACCGAATTCGATGTGACGCTGAACAGCAGCCCGACCGTCCTGGAAGAACTCAACGACCTGCCTGTCAAGACCGTCAACGGGGCGGTCATCCGTGTTCGCGACGTGGCGATGGTCCATGACGGGTTTCAACCGCAACAAAACATCGTTCGCCTGGACGGCGTGCGCGGCGTGCTGCTGACGATCTTGAAGAGTGGAACGGCCTCGACGCTCGACGTGGTGCGAGGAATCCAAGCCGCGATGCCGCGCGTGCTCAGTGGCCTGCCCCCGGAACTGGAAGCCAAGGAATTCGCCGACCAATCCGTCTTCGTGCGGGCGGCAATCGACGGCGTATTGAAAGAAGGGGTGATCGCCGCAGCCCTCACGTCGTTGATGGTCCTCCTGTTCCTCGGCGCTTGGCGGGGGACGTTCATCATCGCCACCTCGATCCCGCTCTCCGTGCTGGCCTCCATCGCCACGCTCAGCGCGATGGGGGAGACGATCAACCTGATGACGCTCGGCGGGCTGGCGTTGGCAGTTGGCATCCTGGTGGACGACGCGACGGTCGAGATCGAGAATGTTCATCGTCACATGGCCATGGGCAAGCCGACCGAGCAGGCAATCCTCGATGGTGCGCAGGAGATCGCGTTGCCGGCTTTCGTGTCCACGCTCTGTATCTGCATCGTGTTTGTGCCGATGTTCTTCCTCACGGGCACCGCGCCCTATCTGTTCGTGCCGCTGGCCGAAGCCGTGGTCTTTGCCGTGCTGGCCAGCTACGTGTTGTCACGCACCCTGGTGCCCACGCTGGTGATGTGGTTCTATCGCCGCGTTGAGTATCACGGCCATATCGCAGACACTCGCACGGTGACGCCATGGTTGCGGCCATTCGTGGCGTTCCAAACCCAGTTTGAACGCGCCTTCGATCGCTTCCGCGAGGGGTACCGGCGGTGGCTGGGGACGATCCTCCACTATCGCCTCGCCTTCATGGCAGTCTTTCTTTTGTTCTGCGTTGGCTCCCTGTTGTTGGTGCCGCACCTCGGACAGGATTTCTTCCCGACCGTGGACGCAGGCCAGCTCCGTCTCCACCTGCGGGCTCGCAGCGGCACGCGAATCGAGGAAACCGCTAAGCTGGTCGATCAGGTCGAAGCCGAGATCCGCCGGGAAATTCCCGCGAGCGAAATTGCCGGCGTGCTGGACAACATCGGCGTTCCTTCCGGGGGCATTCCCCTCACGTACATCGACAACGGGCTGGTGGGGACCGGCGACGCCGACATCCTCGTTTCTTTGCGCCCGGAGCACCGGCCCACGGCCGACTACGTTCGCCGTTTGCGCCTCCGCTTGAACCGCGAGTTTCCCGGAGTCACGTTCTACTTCCTGCCCGCCGACATCGTGAGCCAGACCATCAATTTCGGCCTGCCGGCGCCATTTGACATCCAAATCGTGGGCCGCGACCAAACGAAGAACCGTGCGGTGGCCGGCCGCCTGGCCGAGAAGCTCCGCCAGGTTTCTGGCGTCGCTGACGTGAGGGTACAACAGCCGGCCGACTTGCCGCGGCTCCAGTTCGCCGTGGACCGCGTCAAGGCATCGGAACTCGGTTTGACGGAACGCGACGTGGCCAACTCGATGCTGCTGAGCCTCAGTGGCAGCAGCCAGGTACAGCCCATGTACTGGCTCAATCCCAAGAACGGCGTCCAATACCTGATCAACGTCCGCACGCCCCAGCATGCGATGGACTCGCTCTCCTCGCTGCACGCGATTCCCGCGGGCGTCGGCGAACCGGGGAAGGACAACGCCCAACTGCTCACCAATCTGGCCACGCTACGGCGGACGAGCAGTCCTCCCATCGTGAGCCATTACAATGTGATGCCGGTGATCGATGTGTTGGCCGGCGTGAATGGCCGCGACCTGGGCGGCGTGTTGCGCGATATCAAGCCGCTGATTGCCGAAGCCGAAAAGGAGTTGTCGCGGGGTAACTTCATCATCCTCCGAGGCCAGGCGCAGACGATGAATTCCAGCTTCCTTGGCCTCGGCATTGGGCTGGTCATGGCAACGGCCCTGATCTACCTGCTGCTGGTGGTGAACTTTCAGAGCTGGCTCGACCCGTTCATCATCCTGACCGCTCTGCCGGGCGCGCTGGCCGGTGTGGCGTGGGGGTTGTATCTCACCCATACGCCGCTGAGCGTCCCTGCGTTGATGGGCGCGATTATGAGCCTAGGAGTCGCCACCGCCAACTCCGTGCTCGTGGTAACCTTCGCACGCAACCATCTGCACGAGGGAATGGACCCGCTGACCGCCGCCTGGGAGGCCGGCACGGGCCGGCTTCGTCCCGTGCTCATGACCGCGCTGGCGATGATCATCGGCATGTTGCCGATGGCCCTCGGCTTGGGGGAAGGCGGGGAACAGAATGCGCCGCTGGGCCGGGCCGTGATCGGCGGTCTGCTCGTCGCTACCTTTGCCACCCTGTTCTTTGTTCCGGTCGTGTTTCGCCTGTTGCACCGACGAATCCCGGTGAATCGTTCCAAGGACTCCGATGCCCTGACGCCGCTAACCATGATTCGCTGAGAGAGGACCTGTCATGCCTATGGTAGAAGTGGATCAAGCGAGTCCGCCGATCAGTCGGCTCGTCGGCCAGCCTGCCGTCGCCTCGCCACGTATCAAGCTTTGGCGCGTTGTCGCCATGGGGATTCTAGCGGGAGCGTTGATCGTGGCGGCGTTCATCGCCGGCTTAACGCCGCGTTGGCGCCAACGAACGGCGATGGTAAACGAGACCGCCGAGTTGGCCGTTCCCACCGTCACGGTGGTGTCCCCCGCACCGGGCAAGGCTGGGGCCGCAATCCTGTTGCCGGCCGAGGTCCGACCGTGGATCGAAGCGCCGATTCACGCCCGGGCCAGCGGCTACCTGAAACGTTGGCTGGTGGACCTCGGCACGCGAGTCGAAGCCGGCCAATTGCTGGCAGAGATCGAGACCCCCGAACTTGCGCAGGAACTCGAACGCGCCCGCCATGAACTCGCCCAGACGGAAGCCTCACTGGCCCTGGCCAAAACGAAGGCCAACCGCTCGTCCAAGATGGTGCACCAGGGGGCTGTCAGCCGAGAGCAATACGACGAAGACCAGGCCGCCGTCACGGTGAAGACCGCCACGGCCGCCGCGGCCCGCGCCAACGTTCGCCGCCTAGAGGAACTCCATTCGTTCACCCGGATCACCGCGCCGTTTTCCGGTGTCATTACGGCGCGCAAGATCGACGTGGGTGACCTGATCGCCGCGGGCGGCGTCAAGGAACTGTTTCGACTTGCGCAAACGGACAAGCTCCGGGTCTATGTCCGCGTTCCCCAAACCCACGCGATCGGCATCGCCCCCGGTCAGACCGCGGAGTTGCTGATTCCCGAACGGCCGAACCAGGTCTTCGCCGCCCAGGTAGCTCGCACCGCAGGCGTGATCTCCGCCGAGTCGCGCACCCTGCTGGCGGAACTCGAAGTGGACAACTCGCGGGGCGAGATTCTCGCAGGCAGTTTTGGCCAGGTGAGATTCACCGAGACGAAGGGCGATGCGCCGTTGACCCTGCCAGGCAACACCCTGCTGTTCCGCGCCGAGGGTCCCCAAGTGGGAGTGGCACAACCAGACGGCACGGTTGAGTTGCGATCCGTGAAACTTGGCCGTGATTTCGGCCGGACGGTGGAGATTCTCGCCGGGGTCGCGGCGAGCGATCGCGTCATCCTCAATCCATCCGATTCGCTGGCCACGGGCACCTCGGTGCGTATTGCGGAACCAGTCGATGGCGGTGGCGGCAAGTGAAGACGTTTGTGTGAACGATCCAGACACTTCTTGCCCCGGCGATGATGATGCAGCCCGTATACGGGTGTTGGCGATGGGGATGCCGCAGGGAGGGCCGTCACCGAGGAAGGGATTCGGGCAGCGTCTCCACAAAAGCCCGAATTTCGTCACGTACGCGCCGGTAAGACGCCCAGCGTTCCTCGTCGGTCGTGGCGGTGGCCGCCAGCTTGGGCGGGTCGTCAAACCCCACGTGAACGACTCTCGCCTTGCCTGGGAACAGCGGGCAATGCTCGTTGGCGTGGCCGCAGACGGTCACGACATAGTCGAACTCGATCCCGCGCAGGTCATCAACATGCTTCGAGCGATGTCCGGAGATGTCTACGCCCGCCTCCCCCATGACCTCGACGGCCCGGGGATTCAGCCCGTGGGTCTCGATCCCTGCGGAATACACCTCAAGCTGGTCGCCCTTGAGATGCCGTGCCCAGCCTTCCGCCATCTGACTCCGGCAGGAGTTCCCGGTGCAGAGGAAGAGGATCTTTAGCTTGGTACTTGCGGACATGACAACCCCCACGGGGCGTTCAGCGGCGGTTGATCTTGGTGTGACGAGGCTTGCTGCAGGCTTTCTGCGGGGAACACTGGCTCTCGCAGAGTTCCTGCGGGTCGAGCTTGAGGATCTCCCGAAGCCGCTCCATGTCACGCCCCACCCGGGGATCGTCAGAGAGCGACTCATGCGTCCATTTGAGCACCTGACGTACGGCAGGCGAGGCGTCAGAGCCGGCCCAGCGATAGTACATCCAGCGCCCGTCCTTGCGTCCTTCAACCAGCCGCGCTTGCCGGAGGATCGACATGTGCTTCGAAGCCGTCGAGGGGGCCAGGGCAACCAGTTCCACCAACTGACAGAGGCATAGCTCGCGGCCCCGCAGGGCCAGCAGCATTCGCACCCGATTCTCATCGGCGAGGGCCTTCGTGATGGCCATAAAGTCCCACATGGTCGCTCCAGGAGGTCGGTCGGAAAAGGGTTGTCCTATACACCCGGTTCTACCGACCTCGTTGGCGGACGTCAAGGCAGCGGAGGGGAGCCCAGGGCAGTCCTCATGCCACATGCAGATTCTCCCGGCCAAGGGGTCCCGCGACAACCGCTCCATTGGCAAGCCTCAAAACCCTCTTGGCCCGCTCCGCCGCTCGGGGGTCGTGGGTAACCATCACGATCGTCCGCCCCTCCCGATTGAACTCCTCGAAGTACCGGATCACCTGCTGGCTGGTTTCCGGGTCGAGATTGCCGGTGGGCTCGTCGGC
>JBDKTH010000945.1:2500-7195 GCA_039680305.1 Thermoguttaceae bacterium
CTATCTGGCGCGACGGTGCCCTGGAGATCCAGATGCTCGATTCCTGTGGGTCTACGAAGCCGTCCCTGCAAGACAGTGGAGCCTTGTATGATCTGGTGGCTCCGTCCAAGAATGTGATGCGCAAGGCGGGCGAGTGGAACCGGCTGACGGTCACGGCCATCGGGAGCCGGATCACAGTGGTCATGAATGGGGAGAGGGTCGTTGACGCCGATCTCGAGAAGTGGACCGAGGCCCACAAGAACCCCGACGGCACGCCGAACAAGTATGCCAAGGCCATGAAGGACTATCCCCGGAAGGGGTATATCTTCCTGCAGGAGCACGGCGATCCGGTCTGGTTCCGCAAGATCTGGATCAAGTCGCTCGATCCGGAGCCGCAAGCCGCCGCCTCGAAGCAGTAGAGCAAGCAACTACTCTCCGGCGTCCAACTGCACGGCGACGTTCATCTCGGTCCCGTTGCGCACGACGGTGATCATCGCTTGCTCGCCTGGCTGATGGCGTTCAATGGCCGACAAGAGGTCGTCGGCGGTACGGATGCGCACGCCATCGACGGCGACGATCATGTCGGCGGCCGAGCGGTCGACGGTTTGATACTCGTAAACGAAGGGGCCTTGGCGTCTTGTACGCCGGACGACCTTGGGGCCTTGCAGCCCTGCGCGTTCCGCCGCCCCCCCCGGGACGAGGGTCGCCAGCAGCAAGCCCTGTTCGGTCTGGTAGACGCGGGCGACGCCCATGTCGGCCCGGACCACGCGGCCATTCTGGAGCAACTGCGGCACGACCCTTGCGATGGTCCCCACCGGGATGGCGAAGCCGACGCCGGCGCTGGTGCCCGACTTGCTGGCGATCGCCGTATTCATGCCGATCATCCGGCTGTGACTGTCGAGCAGGGGGCCGCCGGAATTCCCCGGGTTGAGGGCCGCATCGATCTGGATCATCTGGCGCAGCGGCCGGTTGGTGTTGCGGTTGGGCAGGGAGCGGTTGAGGCTGGAGATGATGCCGGTCGATAGAGTCCGCTCCAGGCCGAACGGATTGCCGATGGCATAGACCCGCTGGCCGACCCGCAACCGAGTCGATTCCCCAAATCCGACCGGAAAGAGCTCGTCGGCGGTCGCGTCGATCTTCAACACGGCGATGTCGGTCGCCGAATCTTTGCCGACCAGGCGCGCATCATACGTCTTGCCGTTGAACAGGGTGACCTGGATCTCTTTGGCCCCGCCGATCACGTGGTTGTTGGTCAGGACATGTCCCTGGCGGTCGATGACCGAACCACTCCCCTCGCCTTCGGCCACATTATCCCAGAGGAGGCCTTCGCTGTGGACCGTGGTGTTGATGTTGACGACGCTACGGTTGACGTTTTCGTAAACGGCGACGGTGACCCGTTCTTCTGGGGTGAGATCGTCTTCGACCTGAGGGGCTGGAGTTTGGGGGGCTCCCCAGGTCTCTGCGGGGACCCGCGGCGGCGCGTTGACTCGCATGGGAGCATCGCCGGGGCCGCGTGCAGGAAGCCGCGGCTCCTGGGCGCTGGTCGTCCGTAGGCCGGCTGGGGAATCAAAGAGCAGGAGGGCCGCGAAGGCCCCCAGGACGGCGGATAGCAGGCACAGAAAGACGGTCTTTTTCATGACGCAGGACCCTCAACTCACCCAGTTCGTCACCACCACCATCATACCCGATCTGGGTAGCAGTGACGAGGTCACAGGGCAAACGGCCAGACCCACGGGATCAGGATGACGGCGACGATCGCGGTGAGAAGCGTCAAGGGCCAGCCGATGCGGAAAAAGTCGCGGGGCTGATAGCGTCCAGGGCCCATGACCATCAGATTGGTCTGGTAGCCAATGGGCGTCAAGAAGCTGAGACTGGCCGCGAGGGTGATGGCCATGACAAACGGGCGCGGGCTGTAGCCAGCCGTCGCTGCCGTGGCCACAGCCAAAGGAAAAAGCATGGCCACCACGGCCGAATTGGTGATCATCTCGGTGAAGACGAGCGCCAGGAGATACAGGACGATCAGGAGCTGGTAAGGGCTGTGGGTTCCGATCCCGGCTAGCAGCAGTTCGGCCAGTGAATGGGCGGCGCCGCTCTCGGTTAAAGCGCGACCCAGGCCGAGGGCAGCGACGATCGTCATCAAGACCTGCAGGTCGACGGCGGCCCGAGCCTCGGACATCGGCAGACAGCGGGCGGCGATCATCACGCCAGCGACGACCATCGCGGCCACCGCCGGCGACGCCAGCCCAGCCCAGGCGCCGCCCTCCGGCACCCAGCCTTCCAGGGACAGCCAGAGGATCAACAGGCCCAAGAGCCCGAGGGCGAGCCAAGCCCGCTCGCGGCGTCGCGGCTGCGACCCTTCCACGCCCGCCACCAGGCAGAAATCGCGGCTGTGCCGATATCGATCGGCAAATCCCGTGCGGGTTTGCAGCAGGAGAGTATCGCCCGGCTCCAGGACAATGTCGCCGACCTTGCTGGGAACTCGCTCCCCGTTCCGATGGACGGCGACCACGGCGGCGTTGTAGAACTGGCGGAACTTCGCCTCCCGGACCGTGGTGCCGATCAAGGGGGACGAGCGACTGATGACCGCCTCGCACAGATGCCGTTGGCGGCGCCGATGGGGATGGACGTCGTAGTTGGTGTCGGCCGCCGGCACCAGCCCGGGGATCTTCACCAGGTCGACGATCGTCGTCACGACTCCGGTAAAAACGAGCCGGTCGCCATCGCGGATCACGTCGTGAGGTGTGACAGGGGTCAAGACTTCGTCGGCCCGGTCGATTTCGATCAGAAACAGCCCGCGCAGATGTCGCAGCCCGGCCTCCTCGACCGTCTTGCCGATCAGGTGGCACTCCGGCTGGACCTGCATCTCCACGAGATACTCGCGGCGTTCTGCGCCAAACTGATCGACGAGGCCTGTGCGATCGGGCAGGAGGCGGCGTCCGAAAAGCAGGAGATACAACGTGCCGATCGCGGCACACGGGATGCCGACCCACCCCAGTTCAAACAGGGTCATGTCGCGCAGCTGGGCCCGAAAGGCCGGCGAGTAGCGGTGCTGGACATTGGCGATCGTCTGCTCTTCTTTGAGCAGACCATTGGACACGACATTCGTGCTCGTGCCAATCAAGGTGCACACGCCGCCGAGGATCGCCAGGTAGCTCAAAGGGATCAGGATTCGTGAGGGAGCCACGCCGCGCCGACGGCACCAGTCCAGAATCACCGGGACGAACATCGCCACCACCGGCGTATTGTTGATGAACGCGGAGAGCGGGACGACGCTGGTCGCCAGACGCCTGAGGGCGATGTCGGCCGTGTTGGCGGTCCCCAAGAGCCGGTGGCCGATCCAGTCCAGCACCCCTGTACTGTTGAGTCCTGCAGCCACGACAAACAGGGCGGCGATCGTAAGCACGGCAGGATTGGAGAACCCGGCCAACGCGCTCTGGACCGGGAGCACACCCAAGAGAACTAGTATGAGCAATCCTCCCCAGAAGAGGAGGTCGGGAGGCACGTCACGCCGCCACAACAGTGCGACAAACACCGCTAGCGTCACCAACAAACTCAACCACGCGGGGCCGGAAAGCCCTAGGAGATGGAATGCGGGCATAGGGAGCTCGAAACAGAGGTTGGGCTCGGTTTGTGGTTGTCCAGTATACTCAGGGGCATAATAAACTGACAATATTGATAATAGTAGTCAACAATCGCATCGAGCGGAAGTCTGCGGAGCAGATCTGGAACCGTTCCCGGTGGCCCGGCTGGCCTCTTTGCGAGCGACAGGCCAAGCCCGCGAAGAACCAAGGCCTGAGAATCCTCTCCGGATAGCGAAAGATCAATCCGCTACCAAGGGCGTATGGATTGTGCGGGGCTTGGCCGATCGATCGGCAAAGTTGCCGCAGGTCGCCTGGATTCACGGGCCGCGAGGCGAAGAACTCGCACAAGTCGCACAGTTTACGCCGGCAAACTGCGGCCGAACCCCGCAATCTTCGCCAGACCATTTCAGCCCCGTCGACTGCTTAAATCCGCAAAGCTCACCATCCTGCCTGGGTGGTGCCAATTGCCTAATGACGCCCGCTTTTCTACTCCGATACCGTTACCGACTGCTAGCGTTCAAACGGCATAGCTTTGAGTGTCGTTAGGATTCAAGTTCCAATCGAGTCAGTTGAGACGTTTCCGGGAGGACGATGGAATGAGAAGCTTTCGCGTGAGGTGGCCGTGGGTGTTGGCGATGTGTAACGGGGTGGCGTTAGCCCTGGGCATCGTTAGCGGCCCTTGGGGGGCTATGGCTCAAGCCGGGGCGGTGCCCCCGGTGGAGATGGAGAGCTGGGATCAGGACCCTGCGATCTCTCCACGTTCGGCATCCGACCTCTATGCTGATCCGATGGGCGAGGTAGACGCCTACGATGTGCGCGATGAGGCTGGAGTGGTTCAGGCCGAGTCGGAGTCCCAGGCATGGGACGACTGCGATGCAGAAGCGGATTACGCCAAGGACGGTTATCACTACGACAACTACGCCGATCCGGATGGCTGCCATGGCTACAGCGAAGCGATGGATGCCGACGCTGCTCTGGCGGACGATTCGATCGGCCAGATCGGCAACGCGGCCAACTTCCGTGAGCGCGACTGGGAGAATGCCCCGTACGAGTTCGGCGACGGGACCACGGCCGACCTGAGGGAAGTGGCCATGGGTTCGGCCCAGGCGGTCGAGCCGCAGGTGGCGGAGACCTC
>JBDKTH010001023.1:0-2486 GCA_039680305.1 Thermoguttaceae bacterium
GGAAACCATCCGGGGGAACGTAAACATAGGTGGTACAAACCAGACCGAAATACGTAGGCACCCTTGAATTATGCAACACACCCCCACTTTCGGGTTGGTTGACTTGCGTCTTTTCGCCTAACTGCAACCCGAGGAATAGTGGTTACTTACGAATGTGCACCGCGACGCAAAATTTGCATCGCAACACGTGGGGCTTTCCACAATTCTCTCCCTTAACCTGGGGAGACCTTCGCCGTGGCACGCTTGCGCATTCGCTCGATGCCAGTACCCATCCCCCCCGATATTCGCCTGTGTCATGAATACACCGAGTAAGGGGGGGACGTCGTCGGTCGGAAACCTGACCTATAGTTGCCTATAGAAGCGACCTGACACGCTTCTTGCCTATCCGTGTGCCTTTTCCCTGGTTCTCGTCTGGATGGTGTGTGTCGCGCGTGGGCAGTCCAGCCGGGCCTCCTCCTTGATGCTGCATCTTTGCGTTTTTTTGGAGGTGCCACATGCGCCGGTGGCCTCGCAACCCGCGATCGAAAAGCACTCCCTGGATCTGCCGGCTGGAACCCCTGGAAGCCCGGGCCCTGTTCTCGGTTTCACCGGGGATCGAAACGCCGCTTGGCTGGGACGGGGGCACGTCGATTGAGTCGGCCGAGTATCAACTGGGCTTCGACAGCGACCCATACGCCGTAAAGGACACCTCGTCAGCCCCACTCGGCGACGCCACGCCGACGGGCACCAGCTACCTGCTCTACGAGCACTGGGGCGGCGCTTGGTGTGACGCGGAAAAGACCCCCAGCAACGCCGAAGACGATCTCCTGTGCTGGGCGGCCACCGCCTCCAACATCCTCGCCTGGACCGGCTGGGGAAATGTCAACGGAATGGCCAACACCGACCAGATCTTCGCCTACTTCCAGAATCACTGGACCGACGAAGGCGGAATGATGCAATACGGCTGGGACTGGTGGTTCGATGGAACCAACCCCAGCCAAGGCTGGAGCGGCTGGTCGCAAGTCGATGTGGCCGGCGGCGGCTTCTATCCGTCCGAGAGCTTCAACACCTACTTCCACGCCGAGTACAACGAAGCCGCGGCCATGACGGCCGTCAGTAGCTACCTTCAGTCGGGCTACGGGGTGGGGCTGGGCATCTATGGGCCGGGCGGCCACGCCATCACCTGCTGGGGCTACAACTACGATCCCAGCAACCCGACCAACTACCTGGGCGTCTGGGTCACCGATTCCGACGACAGCAAGTATCTCAGCAGTCCGCCGGACCAGTTGCACTATTACGAGGTCGCCAACTCGGGCGGCATGTGGTATCTCCAGGACTACTACGGGAGCGACGCCTGGTACATCGGCGCGGTCCAAGGCCTCGCCCCGAAGACCTCCACGCCGACCACGCCCCCGGAGGCCAACGAGATCCGCGGAACCGTCTGGCAGGACACCAATGCCGACGGCCAGCATCAGGCGGGCGAAAACGGCTTTGCCAGCCAGACCGTCTACCTGGATGCCAACAACAACGGCCAACTCGATGCCGGCACCTCGGTCGTCACGGTCAGCACGCCCAAGGCGATCCCCGACGCAGGAGCGGCGGCCGTCTCGACGGTCAACGTCACCGGCGCCGGGCGGATCACCGACCTGAACCTCACCCTCAACATCACCCATACCTGGGACAGCGATCTGGTCGCCTACCTGATCAGTCCCAACGGTACCCGGGTGACGCTGTTCAACGGAGCGGGAAGCAGCGGCGACAACTTCACCAATACGATCCTCGACGACGAAGCGACCACCTCGATCTACTCAGGCAGCGCCCCGTTTTCCGGCCGCTTCCGCCCCGAAGGAAGCCTCTCGGCGTTCGATGGCGAGGATCTCAACGGGACCTGGACCTTGGAGGTCTACGACGTCGCCGCTCAGGACACGGGAACGCTCAACAGTTGGTCGCTGGAGATCGCCAGCGGCGAAACGACCACCCAGACCGACGCCAGCGGGGCCTACGTGTTTGCCAACCTGGCCAACGGGACCTACAACATCCGACATCAGATACCGACCGGCTGGCGCGATACCAATCCGGCCAGCGGCGTTCAGCAGGTCAACTACCAGGGCGGCACGGTCGAGAATGTCGACTTCCTGAGCGCCCCGCTCCCCGCCCACACGGCCCTGGGCGCCGTCGATTACCGGACCCTCACCGGGCTGAATCCTCGACCACCTGCTGGTCGAGCCGCCCGGCGCCGCCTGCACCCTGGGGGGCGCTACGCCGATGAAATCATGACCGCGACGGAGAACGAGTGATGGCCCTGACGGCGCGACAGCGAAGAATCGGCCGCGGCTTTGCGGCTGCGGCACTGGTTCTGGTTCTCGCCGGCTGCGCCGGCATCACGCCGCAGAAGATTCCCGTGGACCGGCTGGAATACGGGCAGGTCGTGGCGGAATCCTGGAAGCGCCAGACGCTGCTGAACGTCGTGCGCCTGCGATACGGCGACGCGCCGATGTTCCTGGACG
>JBDKTH010001219.1:0-2703 GCA_039680305.1 Thermoguttaceae bacterium
GCCGGTTCCTCCGGGCGCCCGGTGAGCGTCAGGGCGTGCCACGCCGTCAGCGAACGTTCATCGGAGCCACGCTGGACGATCTCCACGGAGACCTCGCGCCCGACGAACTCGGAAAGCGACACGATTACCGGTTTGGGGAACTCCCTGTTCCACCGAACGGGAATCTCCCGCGGCTTCAGGGGCTGGCCGTCGACCTGCACTTCCAGCTTGCTCGCCAAGCTATCGCGCGGCCGACTCACGCCGATCATCAACTGATCGCGATCCGCGTCGATCTTCAGCCGGCGCACGAGCTTGAGCGGTTCCTTGGCCGAAGTGGCCATGAGCCGAAACGCGGGGTCGCCCTGGTCGATCTCGTTCCAAACATTGACCAGGCGAACCGGCGACTGGTCGCCGCTGGTGACCTTCCAGTGCTGCCAGGCAGGAATCCGGGAGGCCGCGCGGCGCAGCAGTTCGGCTTTGAGCTGCTCCGCGTCGAGAAGCACAAGCGGCTCCAGCCAGTTGAACTGGTCGCGGATGTCGAACGGGTCCGCGCCCGCCGGCCGCTGCTCGTGGGCCGGATCGACCAGGAGGACCAGTCGGCGAGTCTGTTCCGGCGTGCCCAGCGTCAAGAGGCCCGTGTCGAACACATCGGCTGAGCCGAGGATCAGCGAGCTGGCAAACAGCCGTTGGCTCCCGGCCGGGGTCTTCACCAGGACCGCGGCCTGCACGCAGCCGCCGTCGCCCACCTGGCGATCCAGGCCAAAACGCGTGCGGAACGCCCGGGCGCAAGGCGGCAAGGGGAATTCGAGTTCCGTGAGGGCGTGCACGCCGAAGCCCCACTGGTACGGCTGGCCGCCAGTTTCCATCGGCCCGCCTTCGCAGTTACGATCGACGTTCCACGGCCAGACGCCGCCCAGGTCGGACTGCTGCCGCGACTGGGCCACGTCGATCCGCGACAGGGGCACTTCCTCGGGCTGGTAGTAACGTCGCAGGCGGATCGCCGTGTGGGGAATCCACAGGGCGTCGAGGCTCCAGGCCGGCTGGAACACGTGATACCAGTCGGGCGGATTGGCGCTGCGCGAGCGGGCCTGGAATCGCTGGTCGGAACTCGTCAGACGCAGACCGTCGACGGTTTCCAGTTGCACTAGCCGCGAGGTGCCGTCGGGCGAGAGCGCGGCGAGTTGCTGGAAATAGGCCTCCCAGACATCCTGACTCGCCAGGTGCAACTCGGCCACGTCGGCCAGCGGCACCTCGCGAATCCCCTCGTCGCAAAGCAGCTTGAGCGCGTCGTCCGTGAACCGCACCGCCCGGAATCGCAGCTCGCGCCCGTCAGGGTAGAACAGGGTCTTCGGCTGATAGCCCGGGGCCACCGGCGTCCAGACGATCCGCCGGACCCACTCGTTGCTCACGCGCACCGTGGACCGGGCCCGCTGGTCGGGCCAGTCGAGAAGCACCTGGGGCGTCACCAGCAGGTGCGGCGGCAAGCGATCTTCGGGCGTTTCCTCGCCCGTACGGAAGCCGGTCACGCGCCCCGGGAGGCGATCGCCGCCGACAAACTCGACCCAGGCCCCGGGCGCCGCGCCCGGGACGAGCGTTTCGTCCACGAGCCAGCGGATCGGGTTCTGCGGGTCGAACAAGGCTCGGCCGGCCAGCGTCGGCGTCGATCGGGTTTCGTGCCACGAGGCGACGGCCTCGCCGGCCAGCGTGGCGCCGTCGACCCAACGCCCCTGGTAACGTAGCGGCTTGACGATCTGGTCGCGAACCATCGCCGGATAGCGGGCTACGTCCGGATCCTGGGGCAGGCCGCGGGCCAACTCCTCGTAGATCGCCTGCAGGTACTGACGCGTGCTGCGGGGGATCGACGTTAGACTCCGGGGCTTGCGCAGCCGGAGCTCTTCGCCGACCAGGTTCATCACCAGCGTGTTGACCGGATCGATGATCGTCACCCCGGCCCGGCGGTGATCGGCGTCCTTGGCTTGGAGACTGGTGCGCATCACCGACGTCGGCTCGGCACTGTGCACCGCGCCGAGGTAATGGCCCAACTCGTGGACCAGCAGTTCCAGGTGGTCGCCCTTGGTGAGCTTCGGCTGGGCGTCGGGGAGCAGCAGGTGCGTGCAAAGCGGCTCGCGGGGCAGTTGACGCAACGGCGTGGCGTCGGAAATGCGGTATTGGCTCGTAAAGCCGATCGCCAGCCAGCCCGGTTCCGGATTGACCTGCTGGCGGAACTCTTCGTCGAGCCGCGCAAAGTCCTTCTGGTCGTTGTTCGATTTCCACGTGCCGCTGGCCACGACCTCAAAGCGCACGCCACAGTAGAGTTCCAGGAAGTGCGAGGCGGCGGCCAGTTCCGTGCGCAGTTCGGCCTCCCACTTTTCCTTCACGGCCGGCTGTTCGTCGTCAACAAGGATCTTGACCGGCACGACGGCCGCCGGCGGCGGGCCGCCCTCCCGGTCGCGATGCAGCCAGGGGCTTCCTCGCGATTCGGCAAACACCACCGGCTTCAAATCCAGGCCCTCGGCTTGGGTGACGAAATACTGAACCGTGTTGGGCTGGGCCGGCCGCGTGACCGGCCCTCTTCCCGTGTTGAACGTCACCTCGACGCTATCGGACACCTGGACGGCGATCAACTTGCCCGGGGCCAGCGAATAATCCTTCGTCTGGCCCCAGACCGGCCCAAGCGTGCAGGCGACCGGTTGCTCGGTGCGATTGGCCACGACCACGACCGCC
>JBDKTH010000213.1:0-8902 GCA_039680305.1 Thermoguttaceae bacterium
GGCCGTCGTCTTCGATCCAGATCTTGTCTTCGCGTGCCAGCCAGCCGAGCGCCTGCATCACCGTGTCGCGGGGCTCGCCGACTGTCTTGACCAGTTTGGCCAGACTCATTCGGCCATTAGCGGACAGGGCTCGCCAGGCTGCGCCTGCCGTCTCCCCAATGTGTTCTAGGTGGGGATTGGGGTCCAAGGTCACAAGGCACCTCCTCTGGGAGATCCTTCCCAGTTGTCCGAAGAAACAATAGGAAATATGGTCAATGAATTATAGCGAAAAATAGGAGGAAATCGCACGGACGGAGGATTGCGGGGCCATCCGGGGCCCCGCTGGATTGGACTACCGATCGATGGAAGGGCTTGAGAGGAAAACGCTGAAGTCAGAAGAGGGGGGGCCCCCAGGAGTTTCGGTTCATCCACCGGACAAACCAAAAAAGGGCTCGATTGGCTGTGCGGGGGAGCCAATCGAGCCCTTGGGCCGTGAAAAAGTGGTGTCCCGGAACGGGATGCTAGGTCGCCAACCAGGCGAAGGAGTACCTAAGATTCACGGTTTGCTTACAGGTTTTGGTCAGCCTGGCCCCAGGTGTGCGGGCACCCGGAACCGTTTGGGTCACATTTGCTTGGCTGACGTCTCTTGGGAAATGCAGATGCCGTGCCAAATCCCCGCGGCCGCCGGACTCAATTCCGAAGGATCGTCGCAACCCGCTATAATTCCACGTGTTAGGGAGAATTGCCTCAAGCTTCTCTGGCCTGCAACCGACGCCCGTCTGCCGTGTAAGACTTACAAATCGTTGGAAAGAATGGGTGTCGGCGTGGAAACTACTTCAAGTTCTGAAGCAGGCTGGTCGTCATGGCCAAGAACACCTGCCGGAGTTCGTCGAACTCCCGGTCTTCGGCCTGACAGAAGACCGCGTAGGTCGCCCGATTGGTGCGGAGGCAGCGGACCATGGCCGAACTGATCAGATCGAGATAGTAGAAGTTGAGGTCATAGCCG
Organism: Thermoguttaceae bacterium; assembly: GCA_039680305.1. GTDB lineage: Bacteria > Planctomycetota > Planctomycetia > Pirellulales > Thermoguttaceae > JBDKTH01. The sequence continues at coordinate 986 of JBDKTH010000213.1, forward strand.
ATCATCTCCCGGTCGGCGATGGTTTCCTGCGTTTCCTCGGGCTCGACCTCCTTGTACTCCTCTTCCATGGCCTTGATGGCGGCCTTGGCGAGCTTGTGCGGATCTGCAGTATGGGGGTGGACGCTGACGGACGAGAAGGCCCCTCCTGGGCTGTAGACGTTCACCGATCCCCGCCCGGCCACCGCGTCGTCTTCATCCAGCGTCCAGCTCTCCGGATACTGGAACTTGATCCCCATTTTGTTGTACTCGCCTGGCATACCTAACCACCTGCCTTCCCTCGTTCAGTCCTAGAACCCCTAACACAACCCGGAGTTCTCCCGCATTGCATCAGGGATACCGGGTTGTGCTAGGGGTTCTCACAGACATCGTAACAAGCACCCAAGGAAGTGTGAACCCGTCAGATTGTCCCGGGTGGGGGGCAAACCCTCGGATATTCGGAATCGTATGAACTGGGATGGTCGCTTGGGGGCGGTTCTGTTAGGATCGCCGCCCAGCCCGCCTAGACGCCGTGAATTCACAGCCGGCGGGTCCTGTCGGGGTCGCCGGCCTCAGTCACCGGCGCTCAAGCGGCTAGGAAGGCTGCTAGGAATCCGTTTGGAGACTGGTTTTCGGCTTCACGTTCACTAGGGATGGGGGATGCGAAGCGGTCCATCGTCAATCTTTGCGCTCGGCGTGCTCCTGGCGGCGAGTCTGCCAGGCTGTCGGCTCCCCGGCAAGGACGGGCCGATTCCCCGTTCGCTTGCCATTAGCCGGCAATTGTCGCAGCGCGGGATCGATGCGATCGAGCGCGAGGACTGGACCGAGGCGGAGCGGCTCCTGGCGCAAGCCGTTCGTGCCTATCCCTCGGATGTCGACGCCCGGCGTCACTATGCGGATGCCCTGTGGGCACGTGGCTTGCGACAGAAGGCGATTGCCCAGTTGGAAGAGGCCAATCGCCTGACCGGCGACGATGCCGAGCTCTATGCCTTGATCGCCGAAATGCGGTTGGCGATGGACCAGCCAGACCTGGCTTGGCAGAACGCCCAGCGGGCGATCGATCTGGATCCGAAGCTGGCGGTGGCGTGGACCGTGCGGGCTCGGATCGCCCGAGAGCGCGGCCAGACCGAACAGGCATTGGCCGATTACCATCGGGCCTTGGGGCTGGCCCCCGATGACCGGCACGTGAAGCTGGCCGTCGCCGAGCTGCATCGCCAGTTGAATCAGCCCCAGCGGGCCTTATCCGTCTTACACAGCCTGGCCGACAGTTACTCGCCCGGCGAGGAACCGCCGGAAGTCTTCTATCTCCAAGGGTTGGCCTACACGGCGCTGGGCCGGTACGACGATGCGGTCGACTGCTATGCGGCCGCCAGCAGTCGCGGCGATACCACGGCCGAGACCCTCTATCGACTGGCCGAAACGCAATGGCTGGCCGGGCGTACCGCCGAGGCGGCAACCGCGGCGCAGGATGCCTTGTCGTTGGACCCGCGTCACGAGCCCAGCCAAGAGCTGCTCAACCGCATCGGTCTGGCCCAGGGACGCAGCGCACCCGCCCTGCGCTAGAACGTCGTTCCAGCCGGTTTCTTCGGTACAACCGCTACCATCGCTCTCGTGTGCGCTTGCGCCCATCTTGTATGCTATTCTCTCCCAGCCGGGGCGTGCCGCCCCGAGAAACGGGGGGCGACACGCCCCGGCTCGGATTGGGCGGCCGACGCCGCGGAGAAAGATCACAAGCTAAGCTTGGTTGAGGCCACGAAACAGGCCGGACCGCTCTTTTGAAGAGGAAGACGTCATGTCGCAAGGGTTGGACACTCCCAGCGAACCGTTTGTCGATCGCCGCAACTACAGTGCGCCGTCGCCGCCGCCCACCGGACGCGAACGGCGCCAGTTCACCAATAGCTACGAAGGGCTTTCGTCCCAGGCGATGGAACTCGCCCAGGCGATCGACGCCTACAAGCTGCGTCATCGCCGGCGGTTCATCACCTACGAGGAAATGCTCACCGTGCTCGATTCGTTGGGCTACCGCAAGTAGAGGGCGATCTCGGCACGCCCTCTCCCGGAAGGAGCGGGGATCGTTGCCGCAGCGTTTGGCGATAGAACCCTCATGCGCCGCCGCGGAACAGCGGCTCACGCAGGCGCTGGGCAAGGAGAATCCCCACAGGCCGGCCCGCCGGGTTGACGACCTGGGCCAGGCTTTCTTTGGCACTGTGCATCCGCATCAACGCGTCGATGTGCGTGTCGCTCTGCGGAATCTCCAGCAGTTGCCGCACGGGGGCTACCTGGTCCGACGGATTCAGGGCCAGGTCGATGACCCGCACATAGCCGATCAGCCGTGGCATGGGGCCGGATTCTTCGATCGGCACGGCCGGCAGTCGCAATCGCCGGGCCAGACGCAGGACCTCGTCCTTGGGCATGTCGGCCCTCGCCCGGGGAACCTCGTCCAGCGGGATGACGAAATGGAGCACCGGTTGCGTGGCCTGGGTGAAGATGCCCCGGGCCAACTGCCGCTGCGACGGGAGCAAGACGCCGGCCTCGTGCCCTTCCTCCAGCAGACGCCGCAACTCCCGCCGGGCGATCGTCAACTGCGTCTTCTCCGGCTCCTCGCCCGCGAACCGCGAGAGAAGCCGGTTCACCCCCCAGACCAACAGGCTGACCGGCAGGAACAGGACGGTGCAGAGCAGGAAGAGCGGCCCTCCCATGCGCAACAGCCGGTTGGGCGAGTGGAGATAGAGATTCTTCGGCAGCAACTCGCCGTAGATGAACAGCAGCGGGGCGATCAGCATCGGCGCGATCAACTCGGCCCAAACGCCGTCGCTGCCGACGAGCGCCTGGGTGCCGAGCACCGTGGCCAGGGAGACGAGAAAATTGGCGAGGTTGTTCCCCACCAGGGCCGTGGCGATGAACAACGCCGGCTGGTTGGTGAGCCACACGAGCCCGCGGGAGATCAGGTCGCCTTCGACGGCGTCCAGCACCAGGCGGATCCGCGTGGCGCGATAGAAGCCGGTCTCCGATCCGGAAAAAAACGCGCTCAGGAAGGTGCCGAGCAGGCCGAGCACCAGGGCGACCCAGATCATGATTCACCCTCCTGGGGCTCCTCGACGAGCGTCAGCTCGATCAGCACGCGTCCGATGTCGGGCGCTTCGAGGACGTGGAACTCGAACGGTCCCCAGCGGCATCGGTCGCCAGCCTGCGGGAATCGCTCCAGCGTCTCCTGAATCACGCCGGCCACGGTCGAACTCTTGCTCGGCGGCCGTTCGACCTGGAAGTGCCGGACGAGTCGCCGGACGCTCGTCATCCCAGTGACCTGCCAGACGCCCGGGGCCACCTGGCGGATCGGCTCCCGTTTCAAGAGTCGCTCGCTCCGGCTGGCGCTGGGGCTGAAAATCGTGTCGAGCAGATCGTCGAAGATCAACACGCCGATCGTCTCGCCGAACTCGTTGACCACGGCGGCCACCGGGCGATCGTGCCGCTGCATCGTCTCCAATGCCTCGGCGACCGTGCTGCTCCACGGCACATAGACCACCGGCTGGGTCAGCCGCTCCAGGTTTTCCCGGGGCACCTCCGACAGGCTGGCCAGGCGAACCGCCCCGGCCACCTCGTCGCTGTCGGGCTCGCTCACCAGCAGGTAGCCGCTGGCCGGCGGCAAGGCCTCCAGGTCGGACAGGGCGACCGGGGGCCGGAAGACGCGCAACGCGGCGCGGGGCCGCATCAACTCGTCGACCCGGAGCCCCGAGAGGGCCACAATCCCTTGCAGCACCGTGTGCTCGTGGATCAAGAGGGTGGCGTCGGCCGTGGCATACGAGTGCTCGACGGCGCGTTCCAGGTCGGTCAGGTGCAGGTAGGGCTCGGCCTGGAACTGAGGCCAAAGCACGCGTTGCGACAGAAGGTTGGCCCAGCGAAAGACCGGAATGAGCGGGGCCAAAAGCCGGATCATCCCGGCCAACGGCATGCCGAGCAGGGGAGCCAGTCCCGTCGCCCACATGACTCCGACGGTCTTGGGGGCCATTTCCCCGAAGATGATCAACAACAGCACTGAGACCGCCGCGAACGTGCCGGCCTCGGCCGTGTGGCCCGCCCGCTGCATCTGCAGGCTGCCGATCGAGCTGAGCGTGAAGTACGTGAGATTGACCAGCAGGTTCCAGAACAGGATGGCGGTCAACAGCCGGTCGGGATCGTCCAGCAGCCCGACGGCGATCCGCTCGCGCCGATTCCCCTGCGCCAGCCGCTGTCGCTCCCGGTGCGTCAGGTAGAAGAGCGCCGACTCGCTGGCCGAGAAGAACGCCGAGGCTGTGACCAACAGCCCCATGACGGCAAACCAGGGGAGATATGCCAGGAAGACGGTGCTCATCGGCTATTCTGGACGGGCCCTCATTGCTCGCCGATCGTGGTTCGTCCCGTGGCCACGTCGAATTCGTCGATGGCCGGGATCAGCATGGCGATGATCATGAAGCCGTAGGCCGCGGCCATGGCCACAAACACCAGGTGCGTCTGGTTGAGGAACAGGCTGGTGATCGCGTAGAACGTGGCCAGCGGGCAGGCGAACGACGCCAGGCCGATGGCCGCCGACGGATTGCGCGCGCCCAACGCCAGATACAACCCGGCGCCGCCGAAGACCAACAGCCCGAGGAAGGGCAGCTGCGCCTCGAAGGAGCCGCTGAAGGCCACCATCATGCGCATGCAGGTGGCCACGCCCAAAAACAGGAAGAACACCGTGCCCAGGCTGGTGGCGATTGCGCTGCGGGAATTGGCGTAGGTCATGCCCGCATGCACGCCCAAGACGGCCACGAAGCCCTAGAGGATGGCCAGCCCGGCCAGCAGGTAGAACAGGTTCTCGAACCCCAAGGCCCCTTCGTACCAGAGCCAGAGGCACAAGAGCATCGGCAGTGCGATCATCTCCTTGGTGTTGTAGAGCACGCCGCCCAGCTTGCCGAAGACAAACTCCTTGGGCGTGATGTCGCTGACCAGCAGCAGATCGATCGCCCGGGTATCGCGCTCGCTGGTCAGCGAGGTCACGGCCTGGGCGTTCACCAGGACGAAACTCAGCAAGAACAGCGGCACGATCGCCATCGCCCCCTGGGCACGCGTGATCGTCTCGCCGGTCTGGAGCATCCCGTAGAGGCTGCCGGCCGCCAAGCCGAACAGCACCAGGTAGACCAGGCGGATCAGCAGCATTTTTCGCCCATAGGCCCAGGTGCAGATTTCCCGCCAGACGATCGGGTTGTCCCACACGCGCCGCGTCGGCGCCGACTGGCGGGCTGCTTTGGCCGCGGCCACCGGTCGGCCCCCGGGCACCTCTTCCTCGGCCACGTCGTGCTCGGCGCCCCAGATGCTCTGCCGGTGCCAGGTTTCATCCTCGCGGACCATGAGGTGGGTTTCCCGCGACGGGTTCCAGACGCGGACCAACGCCACGGCCAGGCCGTTGAGAATCAGGGCCATCGTCGCGGCGACGACGAGGAAGAAGTTGACCGGGGTGCCCAGCGGTCCGAGGGCCGGATCGTTTTCGAGGAACGGGCGCGAGGCTTCGAGAATCGCCTGCCAGGGGCTCAGCCCGATCGCCCAGGTCTCGGTCGGCAGGCCCACCCACGTCTGGCCCAGGGCGCCGCTTGCCACGATCTCGCCAAACGCCAACCAGAGCACGAGCACCAAGACGGTCATGGCGACCGCTTGGAACGTTTTTTCCCGCCACAGGGCCAGCGACGAGCCCAGGCTGCCGGCGACGACCACGCCGGCCAGCGTGACGGCGAACACCCGGCCGATCTGATCGACCGAGACGCCGCCAAACAGCATCGTCACGAAAAACAGCGGCAGCGACGTGGCCAGGAGCACGACGACCGTCAACAGGCTGGCCAGCAGCTTGCCCAGCACCAGTTCGCAGTTGGTCAGCCGGGTAATCAGCAAGAGATCGAGCGTGCGGCGGTCCTTTTCCTGTGCCACCGCACTGGCGGCCAACAGCGCGGAAAAGAACACGGCCAAGGCCAGTTGCAGGGGGGCGAGCACCTGGAACAACACGCTGCCGAAGCGAGCTAGATCCCCCACATCCCGCACGACCTGCGTTCCGGTCAACACCAGCCAGGCCGTGCTCATCAAGACCAACAACACCAGCGGATAGACCGTTCGGGCGATATAGATCCGGGGACGCCGAGGGGTGAGGGCAAACTCACGGGAAAAAACCGGTCCGATGAACAAGTGAGGATCTCCCTTGGTAGAGGGGAAACGCTGCCGCCTCTTCTCATAATAACAGAACTGCGCTGTTTGAGGAGACGGCTCGCCGAGGCTGAACACAATGCCGTTCAATCAGTTGACGCAAGTCTTTGTTTAGCCCGGCGGGCTTGCGACCGGAGAAAGGCGTCGGCAGGGGGGCGAACCTACGGCTTGGCAACGATGCCGGTTGGTGTTCTCGGGAATCGGGGCGACACGCCCCGGCTCAGATTGGGGGACGGCGTGGCCCCTCCGCGTTTGACCGAAGTGCAAGCGTGACCTAGCCTTTCTTCAGAAGACCATAGGGGCGGATCGTCCACTTTTCAGGCCCTGCACCGGGAATTGTTGGCCCGCAGCGTCGGATGGATAGATAGCAAGAGTAGGCAGCCATGGCGGATATTTCGTTAATCTCCACGCAAACCGACAACTTGACGGCTCCGGAAACCGTTTGGATGGCGGAGACGTTACTGCGCGAGTTGGAACAGACCTCTGGTGGGAGGCTGCCGCCGCCGGTCCTTGAATCGCACCCCGACAATCAACTCGTTCAGGTGCGGTTGGGCCTTGCCACGAGTCTCTACACGGCCCTGCGCTATCGGCATGCCGCGACGGCCGGGCACTCGCTGCGCGTCGCCTTGTCCGCGTCCGCCTGGGCGTTGTGGATGCGACTCGCCGCCCACGAGCGCGACGTGATCGAAGTGGCGGCCCTGTTGCACGACGTGGGGATGATCGGGCTGCCCGACCAGATCCTTCTGAAGGCCGGCCCTCTGGATACCGATGAGACGCGGCTCGTCGACCAGACGCGCACGATGACGTTGGAGATCCTCCACAGCGCCTGTGCCGACGCGGCCCTCCTGGATGTCGTCGAGAATATCGGCGCCTGGTACGACGGCAGCAAGACCGCGTATCGCCTGGCTGGCACGCAGATCCCCCTGGGGGCCCGGATGATCGCCGTCGTCGAAGCCTTCGACGCGATGACGACCGATCACGTCTACCGTCCGGCGATGAGTCACGAGCGGGCCTTGCACGAACTGTTCAAGTTCGCCGGGAGCCAGTTCGACCCGGAACTGGTCAAGCAATTCGTCCAATTCTACGCCTGCGATCAGTCGCAATTGCGAGTGGAGGTGGCCGAGCGGTGGCTGTCGACCACGGACGCGGAGGTGGTCAATTCCTATTGGGAACTGAATCGCCAGCCGCGCCAGCCCGGCCCGGCCAGCAACGCCTTGTTCTTCCAGCGCCGGCTGTTGGATCACATGCACGACGCCGTGGTGTTCGTCGACGCCCGCATGCGAGTCGTCCAATGGAACCGCGGGGCCGAACGGTTGACGGGGATTCCCGCCGACAGCGTGCTCGAGCACCCGTGGTCGCCGTCGCTATTAAGCCTGCGCAACGAAAAGGGCGACCTGATCGACGACGACGACTGCCCGGTCAACTGTGCCTTGCAGTCCGGCGTCCAGTCGCTGCGGCGGTTGGGCATCATGGGACGCAACCAGCGGAGCATCTCCGTCGACAGCCACACGATCGCCGTGACGTCCGACGATGGGAGCATCCTGGGGGCGATCGTCCTGTTGCACGATGCCTCGCCGGAACGGTCGTTGGAGGAACGCTGCCAGACCTTGCACGAGCGGGCGACGAAGGACCCGTTGACCCAGATCGCCAATCGGGCGGAGTTCGACCGGGTCCTCGAGGCGTTTGTCCGGCGCTACAAGGAGCAGGGCATCGTCTGCAGCCTGAGCATCTGCGACC
>JBDKTH010001192.1:0-1574 GCA_039680305.1 Thermoguttaceae bacterium
GAGCGAGCTTTTCACGCTCGATGGGCCGAGAATCGCAAACGTATTCAAGCCCAACAGAGCGGTTGCTTGAACTAATGATGAAGGAGACCTCATGAAAGTCGCGGTTACTGCTCAAGACCGAACCCTGGACAGCCTCGTTGACCCGCGGTTCGGGCGTGCGCGGTATTTCCTGCTAATCGATACAGAAACCGGCAACTTTACCGTGCATGACAACCTTCAGAACCTCAACGCGCCCCAGGGCGCTGGCATCCAGGCGGCCCAGACGGTTGTGCAGTTGGGGGCGGAGGCGGTGCTGACGGGCAACGTCGGTCCCAAGGCTTTCGCCGCGTTGCAGGCCGGACAGGTCGCGATTTATCCGGGGGCTGCGGGCACGGTCCGACAAACGCTGGAGGAGTTCCGAGCTGGGCGCCTTCCGCTCGCCGGAAAGGCGAACGTCGAGGGGCACTGGGCCTGATGCGCCACTGGAAAACGGCAACCTAGTACTACACGGATACACGTGCCTTTTCTTGATTCAAAACAGAAGGAGATCTAGCAATGCCAGGTGGAGACAGAACTGGACCAATGGGAATGGGACCGATGACAGGCCGCGGAGCCGGTTATTGTGCCGACTTTAACGCCCCCGGTATCGTCAACAACCTGCTTGGTGGCGGCTCTTTTGGCCGCGGCCGGGGAGGCGGACGAGGCTGGCGGAATATGTTCTATGCGACGGGACTGCCCAGCTGGGTGCGGATGGGGGTGGGGATGGCTGGCGAGGCGATGGCCGCCGGCGCTCTGCACAACATGACTCGCGAGCAAGAGCTCGATGTCCTGAAGCAGCAGGCCGACCAGGCGACCCGCGTGCTCGAGAGCATCCGCCAGCGGATCAGCGAAATGGAGGGCAAGAAACCGTCGTGAGAGGACCGGTTCCTGGCGACTGTTCCGAAAACGCCCCTCGTCCACGTAGCGGGAGAACATGACGCCGAAGTCGTCTGACGGCCTTCTTCTGGTGACGGTGAGCCTTCCGGCCATGACCTGGGCCTGGCTTGAGTCGGAAGACTCACCGGCTCATCGGATGGTGACAGGGTTCCCACCAACTCTGCGAGTTCCACGTCATCAAGGAACTGACGAAGGCCGTGCTGCACGCCTTGTCCTTACCCAGATTTTGTATGTCCGACAACTGCTAGATTCCACGGGAAATGTGGGGGCTCTGGCAGCAAGAGTAGGCCCTGCAACGAAACAGTCTCCGTTACAGGCTGTGCTCAGCCTCAAGAAACCTTATAGTGGACCCAAGAAACTGGACCACGACGTTAGGTGGAAATCGTGGTAGGATTGGTCCAGACTTGGGAGGATGGGATGGGAGCGAAACGACGACGGATCGAGGCGGGCGTGAAGGCGAAGGTGGCGTTGGCGGCGGTGCGGGGGGGACCGCACGACGAGCCAACTGGTGTCGCAGTTCGGCGTGCGTTCGACGCAGATCGGCCAATGGAAGCGGCGATTGCTGGACGGGGCGGCGGAGTTGTTCTCCGACGAGCGCCGCCAGGAAGTCGCGAATCAGGACGCCTTGATCGCCGAGTTGTACGAGCAGATCGGGCGGC
>JBDKTH010000672.1:0-2673 GCA_039680305.1 Thermoguttaceae bacterium
CCAGCCCGTTCACACGGCCGCACGCCGGCGGTCGTAGGAGCGGGTTCCTTCCTGATCTGGTGTGCTCGTTTCGTCTCCCGCTATCCAATTGGCCCGCTCCCTCTTCTTTGCCCGCCTCAGGCCGTCTCGCCCTCCCGCCAACGCCGTGGCGGTTGAAGAGCCTGATGGATGCAACAGCTATCTACCTACCCCTCATAGGTGTAGTGTACGTTTCTTCGTACGCGTCGCCTTTGCATGGTGGCCCACCGACTTAGGACCGCCAGGATCCATGACCAACGGCGGATTCTCTTGTTCTAGCTGGGGGAATGATCCTGCAAACCGCCTCCGCGGCCGGCCGCCCGCCCGCGGATGGACCCCAGGTTTAGGGAGAGAATTGTGGAAAGCCTCACGTGGTCTGTTGCAGATTTTGCGTCGCGGTGCACATTCGTAAGTGGCGGCTATCCAGGTAGTTACATTTACGCGAAAAGACGCAAGTGAACTAACCCGAAAGTGGGGGCGTGTTGCATAATTCATGGGTGACTACTTAGTGCGGCGTGGCATGTACCACCTAGGATCACCTCCCCCCGCATGGTTTCCGCGTTTTGGAAGTCCCTGGCCTGTGCTGCGCAAGGAGCACGAGCCATGCGCGCAGCCGCCCTCGGCGGTTGGGTCGGGCCTGATGGGCGTACGCTGAAGCGCGAGGGCAATTTCTCGAAAGCGTCGATTGTCAAAGATCAAAGCGGCTTGCCTTCTCGGGCTGCCAGGAAGTGAGCCTAGCACAACGGCTGGCCCAATTTCAACACGATTTGGCACGGCGGAAATGGGAACGACGAAGCGGTGTGACGCGTAGAGGGGCTACTGGTGTGCCGCCCCGGCGTCTTCCCACGGCAGTTACTTCATTGGTAGGTCAATTCGCCAAGCTGTCTCTGGACGGTAGCATAGCTGATCGGCTGGCCCAAGTTCCAGTTGTTCTCGCCGCGGCCTGGACTCCCGGCGGCACCCAATGTGCATGACTCCTCTGAATGTCGCACGTTTTGCGGAACATGGGAAAATGGGTTCAGTTTTGGCTCGTTCGAGAGGAGAAGGACTATGGCAGTTGACAGTGATCGTCTTCGCGAGGGGGGGATTGGATCACAGGCCTCGCGCCCGTCGGAGGCCACGCGCTGGGGACTGCTCATCACCGGCGTTCTGCTGATCGAGTACGGGGTCTATCGCGGTTCGCTGTTGGGGCTACTCTCCACGGCGGCCGGCGCGGGATTGCTCTACCTGGGCCTCACGCAGGAGTCGACACCGCAGCGCATCGAAGACCTCAGCACGCCGGCGGAGTCGGGTGGCCCCGAAGCGGCGGTCGCGGAGAGCGTGGTCGACGAGGCGTCATGGGAGTCGTTCCCGGCCAGTGATGCCCCTGCCTATTGAGAATCGCGACTCCGGAGGTGGATTCCCCACGACGGTTGAGTTAAGATCGCAGCATAGCGGTGGTGTGGGCGTCGCTGCCCCCATTGGCTTTCCATCAGAAAGGGATTCGCTATGCCAGTCAACCGTCGTCAGTTCTTCCGCCAGACCGCCCAGGCGGCACTCCTGACAGGCTCTGTGGGGGCCTTCCATCTTGCCGAGGTTCGGGCAGAGGGCGAGGCGCCGTCGGCCGGTGCGACGATCCCGATTGTCGACACCCATCAGCATCTCTGGGATCTTGGCAGGGTGCGGCTCTCGTGGCTCAAGTCGAGCCCGCAGCTCAACCGCAGTCACGTGATAAAAGACTACGTGCAGGCCGCGGCGGGGCTGAACATCGTGAAGGCGGTTTACATGGAGGTTGCCGCAGACGTCGATTGCCAGGTAGACGAGGCGGAGTACATCTTGGACATCTGCCGGAGGGGCGATACGCCCACGGTGGCTGCCGTGATCGGCGGTTGCCCGGGCGAAGACTCGTTCCGGCCGTATATTACGCGGTACAAGGGCAGCAAGTACATCAAAGGCGTGCGGCAGATCCCGCGGACCTCGAAGGCCGGGGAGGATCTCTTTGGCACCAAGACGTTCATTGAGGGAATCCGGCTCTTGGGCGAGTTGGGAATGTGCTTTGATCTGTGCGGGGCCCCCTCACGACTCCGCGATGCGGCCCAACTGGTCGACGCTTGCCCCGATACACGTTTCGTTCTCGACCATTGCGGCAACGCCGACCCGAAGTGGTTTGAGGCCCCGGGCAAGGATGAACCGGCGGAGGCCGTGGCAGCCCGGCGGCAGGCCGCCGAGCAATGGCGACGCGATCTGGCCACGCTCGCTGAGCGCAAGAGCGTGGTCTGCAAGATCTCCGGGATCGTGGCCCGGGCTCGGAAAGACACATGGACGTCGGCCGATCTGGCCCCGGTGATCAATCACTGCTTGGAGGCGTTTGGGCCTGACCGGGTAATGTTTGCCGGCGACTGGCCGGTCTGCACCCGGGTCGCCACGCTCGGCCAGTGGGTCCGAGCACTCCAAGAGGTGGTCAAACAGCGGAGTCAGGAAGAGCGGCGCAAGCTCTTCCATGACAATGCCGTGCAGTTCTATGGCCTGAGTTGACAATCGCTCTCAGGACTGCTTGTCCTAGTTCATCCAAATGAGCTTCCTGATGGGTTTTTGACGAACAAGATCAGTAATCAAGTAGGGCGGTGCCGAGCTTGCGAGGCCCGCCACTCGGCTGCCACGGATCTGGCGGGCCTC